>JBFEPU010000028.1:0-15600 GCA_041549915.1 Anaerolineae bacterium
CCTTCTGCACCATATCCGGTCGATACCGGGACCGCTGACGGTGCTCGATGCAGGCGGTGGCACGGGGGGATACGCTGCCTCCCTGGCCAGTCTGGGACATCGCGTATGCCTGGTCGACTTTGCTGAGCACATGCTCGATCTTGCTCAGCAGAAACTTGCCCAGTCACACCCGGGGCTGCTGGAGCGAGTCGACTTGCGCTGTCTCGCTATCGAGGACCTTGGCGATCATTTCGGCAGCGCGCATTTTCAGGTCGTCCTGGTGCACACATTGCTTGAGTACCTGGATGACGCTTGGGAGGGACTCGCTGGCCTGGCCAGACTCTTGGCCCCTGAGGGCCTGCTGTCCTTGCTGGTGGTGAATCCGCTTGCGGAGCCGTTCCAGCTGGCCTGGATCAAAAGGGAGCTTGTTCTGGCACGCGAGGCCCCTACCGGACCGGTGGGCCGGCCTGACTTGTTCGGCCTGCACAGACGTGTGCTGCCACTGAATCAGACACGACAGGCGCTGGCCGAATCCGGTGTGCACGTCGTGGCCGAGTATGGCATTCGCATCTTTGCAGACTATTTCACAACCGAGGAACTCCTGGAGCCCGCCTTTTATCTGCAGCTCCGAGAACTCGAGATGACCGCGAGCCACTCGGAGCCCTATAGACAGCTGGCACGGTATCTGCACATCGTGGGCGTCAAGCACGCGCACGCATCAGCCTATGAGACAGAGAGGCCTACCACTGATGCAGATCATTTGGGGCGTTGAAGCCGACCCTGAGGGCCTGCTCCCTGCGGCGGTTGCTGGCGTCAGCCGCTGTGTTTTCCACAGTCGTGCCGGGGCTGATGGTCAAACCATCCTTACGACAACCAGCGGATAGAAAGGATGAGGTGTATGGCCTTGTCGGTGGGCATTGGCCTGACCAACGACTGTAACCGCAATTGCGCGCACTGCTACCGTCCAACCGACCGAGTCTATTCGCTGTCCATGGATGACATTCAGGCCATATGCGATCATCTCCCAGTCGCGGCCGTGGGCCTCGGTACGGGAGAGAACGCCCTGCATCCGCAGTTCAGCGAAATCGTGACCTATCTTTGCGAACGTGGCATCCGCCTGAGCATGGCCTCAAACGGTTACAGCCTCAACTGCATCACTGATGAACAGCTGCGCGCATTCCACGACGTTGAAGTCTCCATTGACTTTCCCACTCAGCGTGGGCAGGATGCATTCAGGGGAGCAGGCAACTGGGAAGAGGTTCACAGAGCGATGGATCGTTGCAGAACGCTGGGCGTCGAGGTGTCGATTCTGACAACGATGATGAACACCAACTACCAGCACATGAACGCCTTGGCACGGCTGGCCCAAGACCTAGCGGTGAACTTGCGGGTCAATGTCTACCAACCTGTCAACACCCACCGCTTTGACTTGAGCTACGATCAGTTCTGGGAGGGGTTTCGCAGGCTTGCCGGCTCCTCCAGATTGCTGAGCTGTACAGAGCCGGTGGTGACAGCCATCATGGGAATCGACCCGGTCCGATCACCGTGCGGCCAGGAGAGCCTGCGCGTGACACCTCAGCGTACTGTGGCTCCTTGCGTCTACTGGCCATCGAGCTCGCTGACCATAGAGGATCTCAAGCGACAGGCGGATGGCCTGCTACGAGCGCCGGAGTTTGTGCAGGCTGCGGAGGTGCCCCCCGCTGCGGCGCAATGCCCCTGTCAGGGCGGTTGTGCGAGCCGGCGTGCACTGCTCGGGAACCTCGATCAGCATGATCCCTACTGCCCATGGTCTCATGGTGGACCCTTCATGCTAGACTTTGACTGGGCTCCCCAAAAGGAACTGGTTCGAGCCCGCAATTACTGCACCACAATCGTTGTGTGATATGGGAGCTGAACCAAAGGTAGCCGTGGACATTTCAGTGATCATCCCTGCATTGAACGAAGAGGCGACTGTGGGCATCGTGGTCAGAGAGCTGCGCATGACCGGGCCCTACGAGGTCATCGTGGCGGACAACGGTTCGACAGATCGTACCGCGCACGTAGCGGCAGCAGCGGGCGCTCGGGTCATCTGTGAGCCCCGGCGCGGCTACGGAGCCGCCTGCCTTGCCGGATCCCAGGCCGCCAACGGCAAGGCACTGGTGTTCATGGACGGCGATGGCTCTTTCAGCGCTGGAGAAGTCGCCGCTCTCGCAGCTCCGATCCTGGATGGACAGGCAGAGCTTGTGCTTGGGTCGCGGCTGCTGTCCGCAGATGCGGAGGAGGCCATCCTTCCGCACCAGCGGTTTGGCAACTGGCTTGCGGTGAGACTTCTGAGGCTCTTTTCTGGCCTGCAGGTGACGGACCTGGGTCCATTCAGGGCGATTCATCGCGACGTGCTTGCTCACCTTCAAATGTCGGAAATGACCTACGGCTGGCCCGTCGAGATGATGGTCAAGGCTCAGAGACTGCGCTGCCGCATCCTGGAGGTACCAGTTAGCTGTCGACCCCGCTTGGCCGGACGCTCTAAGGTGTCTGGCACCATAAAGGGAAGCGTCCTGGCTGGCTATCACATCATGAGAGTCATCATCGTGCGGGGGCTTTTCCCAGGGCGTCGCGAGGTTTCAAGTTGGCGTGACGAGACGATGCCCGATGTCCGTTGACGACGCTCTGCCACGGGCATACCGCCTGGCGCCCGACAAAGACCGGGGGCCAGTAGTTGGCTCGCCGCCGCGCTGTGTATTCATCGAGGTAACCAACCGCTGCAACCTGTCCTGCGCCACCTGTGTTCGCGCCTTTGTTGGCTACGAACCGCTAGGGACATTGACCTTTGAGGAGTTTGAGGCCATCGCCGCTCAGTTCCCGGCAATGGAGCGGGCGGTGCTGCATGGCCTTGGCGAACCCTTGCTGAACCGCCAGCTGCCTGCTATGATCCGCCATTTGAAGGAGCGAGGGGTCACAGTGCTCTTCAATTCTAACGGCACCCTGCTGACAGCGGAATGGCAGAACGCCCTCATCTTGAGTGGCCTGGATGAGCTGCGCATTTCCCTCGACACGCCTGATCCTGAGAAGTATGCTGAAATCCGGGGGCAGCCGCTTTTTCACCGCGTTGTGGATAGTGTGCGGGAGCTTGTGGCCGCCAAGCGGAGATTGGGCACTGACAAACCACGCATCTCCCTGTGGGCAGTTGGTACCAGGGATAACCTGGAGGAGCTGCCCGACCTGATCCGCCTGGCGTCTTCGATCGGAGTCCCTGAGGTGTACGTCCAACGCCTGACCTTTTGCGTAGAGGAGGATGGACGGTACGGTATGGCTCTACCTCAACAGGCCCTGTTCTGCAAGTTGAGCGAGATCCAAGAGTCGATCATTGGCGAATGCGAACGGCTTGGCTGTTCACTGGGTGTGGACTTTCAGGCTTCGGGCGCCACCGATCCAGCTCATAGCCTGCGCGCTGCGCGGAGCAGCGATCGGCGCCCTTGGTCATCCTGTCGCCGCCCCTGGACGACGGCGTACATCACCGCCAACGGCAATGCCTTGCCGTGCTGTATCGCCCACTGGGCAGACACCCAATACGATGGGATGATCCTCGGAAACATCTGGCAACGGAGATTCATTGACATATGGAACGACAAGCCATATCAGGCCTGGCGCAAGGCGCTTCTGGGCGACGCTCCTAACAAGGCTTGCAGTGGCTGCGGCGTTCACTGGAGCCTATGAAGGAGCAAAGACATGACGAAGAGAACTCCTCTACCTCAACTCGCAGTTGTGTTCTCCCTGCTGCTGGCAGCTTGCGCGCCGCCCGCCGCGCCGACGCCAACGGCCACAGTCGCAGCTACGCCCACGCCAGCGCCACCTACCTCGACGCCGGTTCCTGCAGACACTGCAGTGCCTACTGGCACATTCACACCCTTTCCCACAGACACGCCGGTGCCCGAGGACACAGCGACACCTGCCCCAACACTTACGCCGGAGCCTACTGCGACCCCCTTGCTTCCCGCCGAGCCAGATCCAGCACTGGGCGAGCAGCTGTGGCCGACCCTCCCTTGCAGCACATGCCACGGGCAGAAGGCTGAGGGTGACTTTGGACCCCGGCTTGCAGGAACGGGGCTGAGCTTTGAACAGGTGCGCGCCCGGGTCCGGCTGGGCAAAGGGCAGATGCCGGCGTTCGACGAAGATACCGTGACCGATTTGCAGCTGCAACACGTGTATGCCTGGCTGCGGAGCATGGCCCAGCCCACGCCAACTCCGATCGCACAGCCATCGTTCCCGACTCAGGCTCTGACCGAGATGTGGTATTTCGTGAACGAGATGAGAATCCGGGCGGACTTTGCCAAAGACCTGCCGGTGCGCGTGGCCGCCGATGAGGCGGGCCGCCTGCAGGTTGTGAAGGACTATTCCGGCGACGGGTTGAATCAGGCGCAACAAGTACTGGCCAAGGCCGATCAAGCTCTGAAGGATGTCCCCGATGAGAACGTCAGGGCCATCATCACTGAGATCATCGCGCAAACCAATCGTGTGGTAGAGCACTTGTCCCGCGCGCGCGGGGCCGGCACGTACGACGAGGCTTGGGCGGAGGCGGCGGCGGCTGTGCACTTATGTCGCTTAGACACTCTGCCATGGGCGACGCAGGCCGTGCGCGATGCTGGTCTGGTCGGTAGGGTACGGGTTCGGGTCGTGGACCCGGCCGGGCAGCCCATCGCCGGGGCCTTTGTCACCGTGCTGACGGCCCACACGCCGCTCGCAGGACGCACCGACAGCTCGGGCCGCGCAACTTTCGTCAACGTCGCAGCGGTCCCAGCCCTGCCCGTCAAGGCCTACTCGGCAGGACGGGTGTACCACGAGTTCAACTTTAACGTATCCCCTGGGGCCACCGCAGACGGTACCATCGCCTTGCCGACCTTGTCCGGCCAACCCGTAGCGCCCATGGTGTCAGATGCTGAGATCGAGCCCAGCGCCGGTCCTGGCGATGCAATCGTAAGCTTCAGCCTGACCGTGACTGACCCGCAGGGCAGCCTTGATCTGGCCGAAGACCAGATCTTTGCCCTGAGCCCGGAGCTCGGCTTCGCCTTTGTGCTGCTGCATGCCGGGGCAGTCGCTATGAGCTTCGAACCGCCTTGCCCGGTCTAGCCGTCGGCCTTTACACCTGGAGCTTCTTCGCTGTGGACCACGAGTGCAACACCAGCAATATCATCGATGTCCAGTACAGGGCGCAGTAGCGAGCGTAGGGGGCGAGCGAGATGACCCCCAGCAGAGCCACATACGGTGCGGTGGTTGGCCTGATCCTTCTGGGTACGATTGTCGCGCACGGAGTGATTGGTGCGGCACAGCAGGCCATGGCCCCAGTGAGCAGCAAGCCCACACCGGCGGCCTTGACTCGCGGGCCCGGGACGGTGTTGGCCCAGGTAGCGGCGGATGCGCCCACGCTCATCTCACGGCGAGCCGCCCAGGCGCCGGTGGTGGACGGCCAAGAGGACTGCATCTGGTCCTGTGCCGTGCCGCTTGCGATCCCGTTGACATGGGGCAGACATGGCCAGGATTATGCACTCGATGTCAAGCTGCGCTCACTGTACACTGAGCAAGCTGTGTACTTCCTTGCCGAGTGGCTGGGAGAGCCCCCCGACCCGGAGCAGTCTGTGGTGAGCAACCGACTGACGCTCCACTACGACATCCCGGAACCGGAGTTTGGCGCAGCCGACCGCATGTGCCTCGTTGCCTGTCACACCGCCTTCACAGACAATGTCGGGCACCTGGTATACTTCAGCGCCGAGACCATACCGCCAGGGCGCACCGACCCTCTCTCAGCCGCTGGTGGCTGGGATGACGGCGTGTGGAAGCTGGAATGGAGCCGCGAGCTACTGGTCGACAACCGCTTTGACCTGCAATTCCAAGACCTAGATCGGAGCTACCCTTTCTTCGTCAAGCTGTTTGCCTGGCAAGAAGGTCGCCCCGATCCGGCCTCGGCAGACTGCTCGCTCGTTTTTGAGCGCTGACGTGGCCCAGCCCCCGGCAATCGCCGAGCCAGTGATAGCCCGTACGGCCCTCCGCAAGCGTCTCTTCTTGGGCCGCATTGAGCAGCGCACGCTGATCGCCGCAGTGGTCGGCGCACTCATCGCCGGCAACATGCTCCTGTACTCCTGGCTGGCCATCCTGCGCCACAACACCTTTGGCTCAAGTGCAATGGACTTGGGCTATACGGATCAGGTGCTGTGGAATACGCTCCGCGGGCGACCGTTCCAATTCTCCACATACCAGAATGCTCCCATCGATCTGCCACTGGAAAAGTTCCGCCGCACGGACAACCTCTTGGGCTACCACGTCGAGCTCGTGTTGTGGCCCGTCTCCCTCCTGTACCTGATCTCCGAAAGCCCCATCACACTGCTTGTGCTCCAGGCCGTGGGCATTGCCCTCGGCGCATGGCCAGCCTTTCTACTCGCGCGCCAGCACTTAAGGAGTGACCTCGCCGGTGTGGCATTTGCCGTCGCTTACCTGCTGGCTCCGCCGCTGCAGGGTGCGGCCCTTTCTGATTTCCACGCCGTCAGCATGTGTGCCAGCCTGCTCCTAGCTGCCTTGTACTTTGCAGAGTCTCGGCGCCTCCGGTACCTGCTGGGCGCTGTTGTCGTGGCACTGCTGTGCAAGGAGGAGATCTCGGCCCTGGTCTTTATGATGGGGCTGTACGTGTTTTTCGCCCTGCGGGAGCGCCGCGCCGGAATCATCCTATCGCTGCTGGGCATTGTCTGGTTTGCCGTTTGCACCCGCATCATCTTGCCCTACTTCAACGGGCTGCCGATCTCCCCTTTCCTGCAGCGCTTGGCGATCTTCGGGCCGACTCTCAAGGACTCGGTCCTCAACGCTCTCCAAGACCCGTCACTGATCTTGCAGTGGCTCACCAGACGGGAGATTGTGTCCTACTTGGGCGGGCTGTTGGCGTGCGGCGGATTCATGTCCTTGCTTGCGCCACAAGTGCTCGGTCTGGCCTTGCCGGTACTGGCCCTCAACGTCTTCAGCAACTGGAGCTGGACCTACTCTGAGGGAGCCCATTACTCGGCTTCGATCGTGCCCTTTGTGATCGTGTCGGCCATCTACGGCACCGGTTTCCTGGCACGCGCACTTGAAGACAGGCGCCTGGCGCCCTACAACCGGGCTGTACTGGGTCTGGCAGCGTGGGTATTGACCGTGAGCATCATCCACCACCATGAGATTGGAGTGTCACCCATCGCGCGCACCTTCTACCCACCCAGAATCGATGCCCATGACCGCCTGGCAGAGCGGTTCTTGTCGCTGATCCCTCCGCAAGCCCCGGTCTCGGCACAGTCTAATCTCTACCCGCATCTGAGCCATCGGCAGAAGGCCTATTTTTTCCCTGCCGTCAATGATGCGGAGTATGTTCTGCTGGACGTGACGAGTTCAGCGTATCCCCTCACTGTGCAAGGGCTGCGGCTTGAGGCGGTGCAGCTGCTCCGTTCTGCACAGTTCGGTGTCCTGGCCGCGGAGGACGGATACCTCCTGCTCAAGAGAAGCGCGCCTCCGAGCCACTCTGCTGAAATGCCTGCGGCGTTCTACCGCTTTGCTTATGCCGGAAACGAGGATGTCGCGCATCGAATGCAAGTTCGGTTTGGAGACGCCCTGGAGCTGGTGGGCTATGACGTGACGATCCTGAATCTGGTCCACGCACACGAGCTACCCGCGCAGATCAAGACCTTCTGGCGCCCCCTTCTCACTCCGCCTGTGGACTATGAGTTCACTCTTTTCTTTACGCGCAGCGACGGCGCGATTGTGTACGCCTATGACCAAGAGACAGCCACCACGATCTGGCTGCCACCTTCGCAATGGCAGGAGGGGGAGATCGTCTCGGTGGAGACGCCGGCCCTTGGTGTCGGTCGCTTGCACGATGTACTGGTGGGTGTGACAGAGCCGGGTGGCGATCCCTGGGAAGCCGAGGACCGCCTGCCGGTCAAGCTGAGCCGTGGATCCGATGCCGAGTTGCGCGGAGACGGGACTCTGCTAAGATTGTTTCGATTCGACTGACTCTCTGGACTGGATCGCACGCGGACGACGCCTCGCCAAGGTGAATGCAATGGAGAACGCTCTCATCGTCGTAGCAAAGAAACCCTCGCCGGGCACCACCAAGACCCGGTTGGTCCCGCCGCTGAGCCCGCAGCGGGCCGCTGAACTGTACCGCTGTCTTCTTCTCGACACACTGGATCTGATGCTCCATGTGGGAAACGTGCAGCCTGTGATCGCCTATACGCCACCGGATGCCGAGAGCTACTTCCGGCGCATTGCACCTCATGGCTTTGAACTGGTGGCACAACAGGGCCAGACACTGGGAGAGCGCTTGGACTGCCTGCTGCGCGCTCATCTGCAGATGGGTTATCGCCGCGTAGTGGTAGTGGACAGCGACAGCCCCACTCTGCCACCGGAGTACCTGCTGAGGTCCTTCCAGCACCTCGAAGCCGATCATGTAGACGTTGTGGTCGGCCCGTGCGAGGATGGGGGCTACTACCTCATCGGCCTGAAACAGCCGTGCTCGGCCATCTTCCAGGTGGTGATGAGCACCCCAACCGTCTTGAAGGAGACACTGCGGCTGGCTCACGGCCAAGGGCTGCGGACCGTGTGCCTCCCGACCTGGTACGACACGGACACAGCTGAGGATCTGAAGCGCCTGCAGCGTGAATTGGCCAGGCTGCCAGCCGACACAGCGCCCTACACGCGGCAGTGGATCCTCGGCTGGCGTGAATCACCAACATGGGAAGGGGGAGCATGAAGTCCTTTCGCAATGTCACTGAGATGATCGGTGATACGCCTCTGTTGCGCCTTGAGCGGCTGGCTGCCAGGTGGCAGATCTACGCCAAATGCGAGTTCATGAACCCCTTGAGCCTCAAGGATCGACCGGTGCTGCAAATCATCTCTGATGCAGAGCAGACAGGACAGCTGGAGCCCGGCAGCACCCTGATTGAGGCCACCAGCGGCAATACGGGGATGGCCGTGGCCTACATCGCGGCAATCAAGGGCTACAAAGCTATCCTGGTTATGTCCGAAATCCAGAGCATGGAACGCAGGAAGATACTGCAGGCTCTGGGAGCCGAGCTGGTGCTCACGCCAGCTGCAGAGGGCACCAAGGGTGCTCGGCAGAGGCTGAAGGAGATCCTGGCGGAACACCCTGAGTACTTCTACGTCGCACAGCATTCCAGCCCGTCCAACCCCCTGGCCCACTACCACGGCACTGGCCCAGAGATCTGGCGCGACACAGAAGGCCATGTAGACATCTTGGTGGCAGGCCTGGGAACCGGGGGCACGATATGTGGGGCAGGCCGGTACTTGAAAGAGATGGAAGAGCACGTGCAACTGATAGCTGTGGAGCCGAAAGAGTCTCCCTACATCTCCAAGGGGATCTTCCGACCGCATCGCATGATGGGAACAGCGCCAGGCTTTGTACCGCAGACGCTGGATCGAGCCATCATCGATGAGATCTTCTTGGTGAGTGAAGCACAGGCCTTTGAGATGTGCCGTCAGATTGCGCGCAAGGAGGGGCTGCTGGTAGGGATCTCGTCGGGGGCAGTGGCGCACGCTGCACTGGAGATCTCCAGTCGGCCCGAGAACGGGGCGAAGGTGATCGTCTGCATATTCGCGGACACCGGGCAGAGATACCTGAGCGTAGAGGGTCTCTTCGCATGACAGGCACACCGCTCTCAGCGAACAGCTGCCTGTTGCAGGATAGCGGTCGTTTTCTCCACTCGATGCGGCCGGCGATCGAGAACCCAGCCCGCACCTCTCCGGGCTCGCATGGCGCGCGTGGCCAAAGGCCGGGTGGCCAAGGATCCCGACATCGAGAATGCTCCAGCACCTGACTCTCCGCCTCCTGCCGCACTGTCAGGCTTGAGGCCGTGGCGGCCCCCAACGCAGGTGGGATTGTGGTTGCGCTGGCGATGAGCGCCTGACGCATGCTGGCAGGACGGTGAGTCGGTGAGTAGAGAGCGGTGCCTCTCCACATCAGCAGGGAGAGACTGGATAGGAGCCGGGCATGACAACTATCGACTTTCACAATCACGTGTACCCAGCCGAATACATCGAAGAGATCCTGGCCGGTCCAAGCGCGTACCAGGTGACGTTTGACTCGGCCAATAACCCGGTGCTGCATTCTCCCGGGGACTATAACGTCTTGGTTCCCGGTCACCGGCTGATGGATGCACGAAAGGACGACTTGAAAGCAGTCGGAGTCGACAAACAGATCATTTCCCTCACCGCGCCCGGAACGCTAGTCGAAACGCCGGAACGTGCGGTGAAGCTGAGTCGAACGGTCAATGACGCATTCGCACGCATCCAACAGGAGCATGGGGACCATTTTGTGGCACTGGGCACACTGCCGCTGAACCATCCTGCAGCATCGGTGCGGGAGCTGGAGAGGGCAATCCTGGAGTTGGGCTTGAAAGGGATAGCGCTGTTCAGCAATGTCAACGGCCTAGCACTGAGCGAGCAGCGATTCTGGCCACTCTACGAAAAGGCAGATGCTTTGGAGGTTGTGTTCTTCATGCACCCCACCTACCCGGTGGGCGTGGAAGCGATGACGGACTACATGTTGATGCCACTGGTGGGCTTTCCGGCCGATACCACGTTGGCGGCGGCGAGCTTGGTGTTCAGCGGGGTGGTCGAGAGGTTCTCTCGCATCAAATGGGTTCTTGGGCATTTGGGAGGAGCGGTTCCATACCTTGCGGAGCGATTGGACAGTGGATATGAGGCCTATGAGGAATGCAGAAAGAACATCAGCAGCCCACCCAGCGAGTATCTGAGGGACCACTTCTACTACGATACAGTGAATTTCGATGCCAAGGCCCTGAAACTCGCCATTGACTTTGCCGGGACATCGCACTTGGTGGCAGGGAGCGACTACCCGCATCAGATTGGCAGCCTGCAGAAGATGCTCTCAAGCATCAGGCAGTTGGATGTCACTGAGCAGGAGAAGTTGGGCATTCTAGGTGAGAATGCTGCCCGCCTCCTGCGGCTGTGAGCGATTCTAGCGAGATTGGCGGTCGAGATGGAGGTGAACCACAATGCCAGAGCGCTGTAGAAAGTGCAATCGCCGCAAGGTGCTTGGGAGAGGCTGGGTATCAGAGTATGGGCGCTGGTACTGCCCCAGCTGCTGGGCAGATACCCTTGCCAGCAGGGAAGAAGCGAAGAAGAAGAGGGAAGACGAAGCAAGAAGACGGGCGCAGGAAGCAGAACGTCAGCGACATGAGAGCGAGTCTGAAATCCACGAGCTGCGCAGGCAACTCGAGCGGTACTGTTCACGGCAGGTACCATTGCCACCAAAGTTCTCCGCACCGAGCACTGCGCTGGCGCAACAGGGTCTCGAGATCATGGACTCGGCGCTTCGTAGGCTAGAAAGGAGCAAGCTGGAGCATGTCAAAGACGGCCTTGAACTGGACGAACGAGTCGTGGTGGGCATCCTTGATGTACTCAATCGCATGCAATCCCAGGACACGAGCGCCAATGTCGGCGACCTGGTGCAACGCTGTCTCCAATTAGCCGAACTCCGGGACATCCGCCTGGGCTACATAGAGGACGTCAGATTCCCCGTTGACGTCTTGATCCATCTTGACGGGGTTGACCACACGACAACATTGCGGCAACTGTGCGAGACAGCGTGTGACCCAGGCGCGGCTCCCCAGGCCCGTGTCGTGTCCATCATCGCCCTAGGGAGGATTGGCGATCCAGAGGCTGCGGAATCACTTCTGCGCATACTCGAGACAGGCAAAGATGACTGGGGATCGATCATTCCTGGCGCTGCGTGTGCGCTGGTGGATTTGGGCGATGAACGAGCCGTCCTGCCGATCATAGGAGTGACACGGCAACACTTCTACAGTGGCAGTCATACGCACTGGACTGCACGCGACTATATCGCAGAACGCATGGCTGCACTGGTTCGACCGGGAACCGATGTGTATCAACAACTGTGCACTGTCTGGAGAACTTCAAAGCAGGCGAGCACGAGCCCGGACCGGGCAGTGGCTTCGGTTCTCGAACGCGTGCTTGTCGACTGTGGTGCGGAGGAGGCTGTGGAGATCGCCTCGGAATGGGCCCAATCAGAACAGAACCAGCTGGCGCTAAGGGGCACCAGAGCCTTGGCGAACATTGCCTGCGAAGAGGCCCTGGATGTCCTGTGTGCGATCATGGCTTCGCCTCGCCGAGTCATAGTCGGGCATCATGACCAAGGCGATATGTGGGATATCCCCGACTATGGACCAAATACGGAACAGCGTATCCTGGCCGCGAAAGCACTGGCTCACCGGCGAGGTGCAAAAGCAGTGGCAGCGCTGAGGAGCGCTGCAACAGACGAGGACGCCAAGGTCAGAGATGTCGTCACACAGATGCTGTCCGACCAATGATGTGCCAATCCAGCGTGGCGGGGCGCTGGAAGATAGGAGGGCCAGCAAGTTCGTCCAGCTTAGTCTCGAACAGACCCCACGCGCCATCCCGCTCTTGCGGCCAGTCGATTCCTTCCGCCACCAGGCATCAGTCTCCTTGCGCCTGAATCGGGCCCACTGCCTGAGCCTTCACCTCAAAGCCATCCAGCTGTGTGGGCAGCAAGGCCAGCAACTGCGGCGTCATCGACTCCACTAGCACACTGAGATACTGCTCTCCGGTCGTCTCAGATTGGCCAATCCCCAGGCCAACCACTCCCGGTATGTCCATCAACTCGGCTTCGTGCGCCTGTAGTACCTGTAGAATGTCACCAGCAGGCATTTCCCCTTCCCCCATCGGCATTGCCGCCGACCCCGAATCCGGTGCCCGGCTCCTGCTGCTACCTCTCACCGCAAGCCCAATCACCAGAGCGACCACCAGACCGGCGTACTGACACCAAGTGGTACCGCGAGTAGCCCACACACGGATCTCTCCATGTCCCTCGCGTGCGGGCTCAAATCATACTTTCAGCCACATTCCCAAGACGGGAAGCCGGCAAGACTCCTCCGGCTTCCCGCCATGACCGCAGTTTGGGTCGAAGCTGGAGACGAGCCTAAGGGGTCTCCGCGACCACGATGTCCAGAAGGTTCTGAACATGCTCAATGTAGTTGATGACGGTGACTTTGCTGGAACCCGCAAACAGCAGGCCTACTGCTCTCTCACTGAGGTCGCTGACCATAGATCCGGAATCGCCTGGTGCGGACATTGGCGTTGTCAGGATCTGATCTTTGAACCTAGCGACGCTGCCGCCTCCGTAGTTCACGTCCACCGTGGCATGGATGTACATGACCTTTCCCGTCGTGTAATTCGTCGTGCGCCCTGTCTTCTGCACCACAAGGCCGGGCGCCACATCAGCGGCCGCCCACCAGCCTTTGAGACAGCCGATCCAGTAGATCTCCCGGTTGCAGGCCTCGAACGACATCTCCGCGACGGCGGCGTCCACGAGATTCCGGTGCCTAGCGCTGGGGATTGGGGGATCAAGCTCGATCCGCACGAATCTCGACAGGCGAGCGATGGCGTCATCCGGGAGTGTTCCACCATCGTGAGGGCCTGGCTGGAGAACCGCATCGCCCAGGCTGCCAGCATTGCTGTTGGCCAACACGTGGTTGTTGCTCAGGATGTAGTAGCGGCGCGGGATTCCGGTACCGCCTGGCATGCGGTCGTAGACGGCAGTGGCGATGGTTCCGGCCGTGATGTCCTTGTGTCCCACGCTGGCTCCGCCCATTGCCGGCCGCATGCGGCCAGTCAGGCTCTGCGCCCCGACCTGAGGGACTTTCCCCCCGGCGAAGATCTGTCCCACTTCAACAACATCGGTCCTTATCTGCTTTCCGCTGGCCCTCTCGATGGCAGCAGTCACTCCCTTTGGAGGAGTCTTGGCCTTTTGTATGAGATCGGCGGGGCCCAGGAGGTCCGCAGGCAGTTTGTGCGAAACAAAGACGCACAGGCTGAGCTCGTCGGTCACCGCCCCTTCCTCTTCCTTGAGGCCCACGCCAAGGCCAACCACATTGGCCTTTTCCATCCACTCGTCAGTGACCGCTTCCTGCGTCCCGGCGATCTCCCGCACGCGGGCCGCAATCTCGACATTAGCAAGGTCTATCACCATGCACCTCCTTCGGTGTTGGCATCACCCTTTAGGGTATGATGCACGTCCAACACTCAATCATTCCGCCTGCCCAAGAAGGGGGGACCTGACGCTGGCCTGGATCGTGCACATGGCTCGGGCCGAATGAACTTTTTCACCTCCTCTCACGCTCGCCTCTGCGGGTCAGACTGACTGCCAACGTACTGGGGAGCACTGGCTGCAACACTGCGCTGCGTGCTGCCCGCCCAAGCCCCGGATCGCGCAGTGAATCTGAGCAACTCCGGTTCGCAGCCAAAAGAAGCAGCCGACCACCTACGAGGATTGCTCCCGGGTGAGGGGTCGGCTGTGAGTCGCTGGACGAAATAACCCCCTGCACATTGCTGCGATGGAAAGGAGGGACGGGACGTAGATGTGGTCGAGTAGTTTCTGCTCCGTATCTGACTTGTATTCGGATTATGGTGCAGATTGGCGCAGCAGTCAACTATGCCTATTCTGCCAGCCAGCAAGAGGCCGAGGCGCAATGGCTCTTTAGACTGATACTGTTACCAGACAGCCGGACGTGTAAGGGGTCATCACTGCCACCAGGCTGAACTTGACCGAGGTCGCCGCGCCACCGTGGCCTTCCTCAGCGCCGCCCAGCCCAGGAGGGATGGCGTTCGCGGCGGGTTGCTCACCGGCATCTCACCGTTCATCGCAATCGTACCCTACCTCAGACAGGTCACCAACGAACTGTGGTAGATCTCGGTGACCGAGCATCTGCCGGATCGCGTGGGCCTCGCCGAGATGAAACCAGTAGTGATAGATGTTCCTCAATAGCGAGGTCCCAACATCCTCAGAACTCTGCTGGCCTTGCCACACCAAATGAGAGCGCAGCGTCTCGGGTTTCAGTGCATCCAGGTACCTGTCGGCAGAAGTGGTGATAGCGTCCCAAAGGCTCAGCATCTCCTCCCACGGTGGCGTGCTCGCGGGCTGTCGGAAGCCCACCAACTTGTACAGGTCGGGAGCGATGCTCTGCCCCTGGGCCTTCTGGACCCAAAGGTATTGCTCCTGACTTGCCAGATGGCCCACGATCCAGCTCAGACAGTTCATTGGCTTGAGCCGGCGACAAGCGTCTTCCGCAGAAACACTCTCCAGACAACGTTTGAGCTCGCTGCGAGCAAACCGCAACTGAGTAACCAGTGGATGTGGCATGCTACACTCCTTCTTCCTTCCTTTCGAATAGCGCACTCGTTGCAGCAGATCCTCGCATACCGGGAGGTGTACCGCTTGTGCTTTGGGACGGTGCCGCAGTGTCCCCGTCAAATGATACACTCGGTCACGGGAAGCGTCTTCACTGCTCGTCCTCAACGTCTCGAAGCGTTTCCGGTTGTGCGGGCTAGTTTGGCGGCCGGCAGCCCCCATGGCGGAACGCTTCGCAGCAGCTTCGTCCTGGCGTCCTCCATCATCCTCACGCCGCTGATGTAAACCCCAGCCCTCGTTCTTTCAAGCTCACGTAGCGCTGGCGGCCGATGACCAGATGGTCAAGCACCTCGATGTCCAGCAGCTTGCCTGCCTGCACGATCTGCTCGGTCACCTGGATGTCGTCAGGGGAAGGCGTGGGGTCG
>JBFEPU010000029.1:0-15564 GCA_041549915.1 Anaerolineae bacterium
CAGGCGGACGTAGGCAAGCAGCTCATTTCTGTCGGCGTGGGCGCTGTAGCCTTGAATCGACCTGATCTGAGCACGGACTTGGTATCGGTCGCCAAAGATGGGCACTTCTTTCTGGCCATCCAGGATCTTGCGGCCCAGCGTGTTCTCTACCTGGAACCCCACGAACAGCACCGTATTGCGCGGGTCGCCGATGTGATGCTTGAGGTGGTGCAGGATGCGGCCCGCCTCGCACATCCCCGAGGCACTGATGATGATACACGGGCCCTCAAAGTCGTTCAGTGCCTTGGACTCTTCCACTGAGCGTGTGTAGTGCAGCCGATAGAAACCGAAAGGATCCTCGCGATTCTGCAAAAAGCGCATCACTTCGGCGTCGTAGCATTCGGGGTGCAGGCGGAAGATCTCGGTCACGTTGACCGCCAGTGGACTGTCCACGTATACGGGCATGTCGGGCAGGCAATCGCTGACGATCAGCTTGTGCAGGTCGAACACAATCTCCTGTGTGCGCCCCACAGCGAAGGACGGAATGATGACCTTGCCGCCGCGATCGTGCGTGATGTGGATGATCTCAGACAGAATGGCTTGAGCGTAGAGCGGGCTTTCGTGCTCGCGAGCACCGTAGGTGCTCTCAGTAATCACATAGTCCACATCGTGGACGATTTCCGGATCGCGGATGATGGGCAAGCCCCTACGCCCCAGGTCGCCGCTGAAACAGAGCCGGTAGCTGCGGCCGCTTTCTTTTACATCCAGCACGGTGATGGCAGAACCCAGTATGTGTCCAGCGTCATAGAACGTGGCCTGTACGCCTGAGGCCACGTTGAACGGACGATGGTAGTCGATACTGACAAAGCCGTCCAGACTGGCCCGCGCGTCAGCGACGGTGTAGATAGGCTCTACTGGAGGCAGCCCTTTTCTCTTGCGCCTCTTATTTACGTAACGCACATCGCTCTCCTGGATGTGCCCCGAGTCCAGCAGCATCGCACCGCACAGATCGCGCGTGGCCGAGGTGGCGTAGATGTTGCCCCCGTAGCCGCTCTTGACCAAGTTGGGGATATTGCCGCTGTGGTCTATGTGCGCGTGGGAGAGGATGACCGCGTCCAGGTGGTGGCCATCAAAGGGCAGGTTGCGGTTTCGCTCATACGTCTCCCGGCGGCGCCCCTGAAAGAGCCCGCAATCCAGCAGGATTCGCGAGCCATTGACCTCCAGCATGTGCATGGAGCCGGTCACCGTTTGCGCGGCGCCCATGAAGGTAATCTTCAAAATGCTCTCCTTGCCCTTCCGCAGCACAGATCGCGGAGCTGAGAGGGTTTCTCCTGGATAGCTCAGCGATCTCTCACCTCGGAACAGTCACCGCCCTGGTGGGGAATACACAAGAGGGGGAACCTCGTCTTCAGCCCAGGTGAAAATAGCACGAAATTCCACGTTTGTCAAAGCTCCGTCCCAGCCTGTCACGGGGTTGGCCTGCCGGGGCGCTCAAGGCCTGGTCAACTGCTAGGCTTTGAGCGTCGGCCCGACTGCGTCCCGGCCTGCACGAGGCAGACGCCGCGGTCGTCGCCAACAGAGTACGGGATGAAGCAAAGAGCACGAGAGCAACGGCCCTGCAAACCGCCGTTGCTCTCGACATGGGGAAACCAGCCTATGTCTGAGACGCTCTGGGAGGCTTCACCGTGGCTCATTGACCACGTAGATGGGATATAGTGCCCGGACAGGGCCATGACCTGAGTCTCTGGCTGCTGCTGCAGGCCCCAGGTCGCTGAGAAAGATCGTCCCCAGCGATAAGAGCGCTCGCGTGCCACGCTATGACCACAAGAAGTGGTCATGCATTGGCCGAAAGGCCCATCCGAGAGATATGAGCTCGGTGTCTGATTTGACATTCGCAGTGCATAGCGTATAATGGTTTCGCAATTCTGATCAAAGGCGCAGCTGATGCAGGAAGATGAGATTCGAAACCTGGTGCGCAGCGCCGTGCAGAAGGCCTTGCAGGGCGATTCCTCCCCTTCACCTCAACAAGGCCGCACGGTCACCGACCGCAAGTTGGTCACCGAGGCGGACGTGCGAGATCTGGCGCGCGGAAGCCAAGTCGTGGTGCCTGCTGATGCGCTGGTAACCCCATTGGCCCGTGACGCGGTCATCGAACGACAGCTCAAGCTTACCCGCGAGGGGCCGGGCAGCCCCTCTTCCGTTGCCGCTGCGCCAAGTGCCCATGCCCTACAGCAAGCGGCCAGCCCAGAGAAGACGGTGGCCTTGGGAGCAGATCACGGCGGTTTTGCTCTGAAGGAAGCTCTCAAGAGCTACCTACAGGAACTGGGCTATGCCGTATTGGATTGTGGGACGCACAGCTCCGAGTCCGTGGATTATCCGGATTTTGCCTATGCCGTGGCCAGGTCAGTGTCTGACGGCCGGGCGTCGCGGGGCATTATGGTCGATGGAGCGGGCATTGGCTCTTGTATGGCTGCCAACAAGGTGCCGGGCGTTCGCGCTGCCATGTGCTACGACCTGTCAACGGCACTCAACAGCCGCGAGCACAACGATGCCAACGTGCTAACGCTGGGCGGGGGCCTCCTTGGCGTAAACCTGGCGCGGCAGATTGTCCAGACCTGGTTGGGCACCGCATTCGGCGCCGGGCGGCACGCCCGCCGTGTGAACAAGATCATGGCTATCGAGCAGCGCTATCTCAAGAAGTGAAACAAGCTGGTCGGTAGTAGGGACTTTGGTCCCTCCTGCCTCCTGATCAACCATGATATGAGGGTGATATGACCACAGCAACTCCAGATATTGAGGTTCTGGTCGAGCAGATCACACGCGAGGTCGTGGCCATGCTGCGGGTGCAGCAGGACAGCAGCGTCTGCACACTGGCCATGGGCGGCACTTGTTCGAGCTGCATGTTATGCGTGGAGAAGCGCCCTGAACTGGTGCAGCAGTTTGTGGATGCGGGTGCGGTGCGCTTGGGTGCTGCACCAGGCCTAGTCCGTGTGCCTGCTGGAGTCGCCCAGTACATTGACCACACGTTGCTCAAACCGGAGGCGACTGCTGATCAGATTGCCAGACTCTGCGCCGAGGCCCGCGAACATCACTTTGCTGCTGTCTGCGTCAACCCATGCAACATACGGCAGTGCACTGAGCTGTTGCGCGGCAGCGGTGTGCACGTTTGCAGCGTAGTTGGCTTCCCACTGGGCGCGACGCTGCCGGAGGTGAAAGCCTACGAGACTGAGCGAGTCATCTGGGACGGAGCGACCGAGGTGGACATGGTGATCAACATTGGGGCGCTCAAGGGTGGGGACTATGCGTTGGTGCAACGCGACATTGAGGCCGTGGTCCATGTGGCACAGCGCAACCGTGCACTGGCCAAAGTGATCATTGAAGCAGCTCTGCTGACCGATGACGAGAAGGTAAAGGCCTGTACTCTGGCCAAGGCAGCCAGGGCCGACTATGTCAAAACATCAACAGGGTTCGGACCTGGCGGTGCCACCCTGCACGACGTGGAGCTGATGCGGCGTACTGTCGGTCCTGAGATGGGGGTGAAGGCTGCAGGCGGCATCCGTGATTATGAGACCGCGCAGCAGATGATCACTGCCGGTGCGACCCGTCTTGGTGCCAGTGCTGGCGTCAAGATCCTGCGCGAGGCTGAGGAGAGATAGCCCAAAAGTGACTGGCGCCAAGTTCAGAGTGAGTCGGAATCTGCTGATCGGCTGGTCGCTGCTCAGCCTTTGCCTGATTGCGCCGCGTACAGCGGAGGCTGATGGACCGATTCAGTTGCTGTCCTCGACGACGCGCAACGGCTTCCCGGAGGAGCTCTTTTTCGACATTGCCGTGGCCGACGATGAGAGTCCAATTGTGTCCATTCAGCTGATCTTTCGCCAGCGCGGTGAGCCTTCGGAAACCTTCGCCCGGCTCGATTTCGACCCCGGCCGCCGCGTTGAGGCTACCTACCGGTGGAACACGAAGAACATCTCGGTTCCGCCAGGGATTCCCATCGAATACCATTGGGTCATTGTGGATGAGGTGGGTAACCAACTGCGCACGGATCCGGAGACCGTATACTACGATGATGTGCGCTTTTCCTGGCACGTACTGGAGAACGACGAGGTGGCTGTTTTCTGGCACGCGGGCGGCGAGCAGGTGGGTCAGAAGCTTTTCGACTCTGCTGTGGCCGCGTTGCAGCGGTTGTCGGAGGCAACAGGGGCAGCAGTCGAATACCCGATTCGCATCATCATGTATGCCAACCGAGAGGCGTTCCGTTCGGCTTTTCCCTATCTCAACCAGTGGGTGGGTGGTGAGGCTTTCAGCAGGGCGTCGGTCATTGTTGGCTATGCCGAACCAGGAGGTTCCAGCCTCAACTGGGCCGTGGAACAGGTCATCCCGCACGAAATCTCACATATCCTCTTCTTTCAGGCCACTTTCCATCCTCACAGCTTCCCACCCCGCTGGCTGAATGAGGGCCTGGCGATTCTTAATGAGGCGAGGTCTCACAGCGAGGAAATGGCACTGGTGCGGCAGGCCGTGCAAAGGGGTGAGCTGCTTTCGCTGGCGGAGATCAGCGGCGGCTTTCCGGCGGATGAGCAGAAGGCTACACTCTCGTATGCGGAGAGCTTGAGCGTGGTCGGGTTTATCCTGGAGCGCTACGGTGCAGACGCAATGGCCGCTTTTCTGGAGGCTTTCAAGGATGGCAAAGCCACCGAGGCGGCTGTGGATCACGCGTTTGGCCTTTCCCTGGAAGAGTTCGAAAACGCGTGGGGGGAGTACCTGAGCCAGTTGTCTCCACCAGAGACGCAATTGCCTCCTCTCCCTGTTCGGATCCCGAGGAGCTTCGTACCTACGCTCTTTGGAGGGGGGCTGCTATGCTGTGCCGGTGTGTTCTTTGTCATCGTGTTGGTCTTGGGTCTGGTAGTGTCAAAGCGGCTGAGGACGTGAAGAGCATTACGCATTCTGGACATAGAGAGGAGGTGCTGTATTGGTAGACCTGCGAGCGTACGTATTTCTGGATGCCTTGCAGCCACAGATGGCAGCGTTCATCGGCTCAACGGCACGTGGCTTCTTGCCGGTGGTGGGGGACGCCTCGCTATGGGTCGAGATATCGCCCGGCATTGAGATCAACCGCATGACCGACATTGCGGTCAAGGCAACCAACGTGAAGCCTGCCGTCCAGGTAGTGGAGAGATTGTTTGGCCTGTTGGAGGTGCACTCCGCTTCGCAGGCAGATGTGCGCGATGCCGGCAGGGCCATCCTCGATGCGCTGGAACTCGCCCCAGAAGATCGCTGGAAGCCGGAGATCCAGTCCAGTCAGATCATTCGGCACGTGGATGACCACCATGCTCAGCTGGTGAACCGCAACCGGCATGGCATGATGTTGATTCCTGCACAGACGCTGTATATCATGGAGGTGGCTCCTGCAGCCTACGCTGCCCTGGCTGCGAACGAAGCCGAAAAGGCGGCGGAGATCAACATTGTGGAGGTACGGCCCTTTGGCTCCTACGGGCGTGTCTATCTTGGCGGCGAAGAGAGAGATATCATGGCTGGTTATGGTGCAGCCGTAGCAGCCATAGAGGGCATCACTGGCCAGACGATGCAGAAGAAGAAACGCGAATAAACTGGTTAAGGAGGACATGTAACAATGGCAGAAGCATTAGGCATGATCGAGACCCGAGGGTTCGCTGCGATGGTGGAGGCGTCAGATGCCATGGTCAAGGCGGCCAAGGTCGAACTGGTCAGCTACGAGAAGATCGGTGGAGGATATGTCACTGCGATCGTGCGCGGCGATGTTGCGGCAGTGAAGGCTGCGGTTGAAGCAGGCGTGCGCGGTGCAGAAAAGGTCGGTGAGATCATTTCGGCGCACGTCATCGCCCGCCCGCATGTCAACATCGACCTGGTGCTGCCCCTGGGTCGCACTGAGCAGGCGAGGCAGGAGATTGAGGGATAGTAGGAAGCCAGGCGGGAGGAATCCTCCCCTCTGACTTGATGGAATCTCTCCTCCAGTGAGGAGGTGCGATGCTAATTGGTAAAGTTGTTGGCACTGTGGTCTCGAACCGCAAGGATCCCAAGATCGAGGGCTTCAAGTTCATGCTGGTGAAGAACGTCGACGTTGACCTCGAGGAAACCGGGGCCTACGTGGTAGCTGCCGATGTCGTGGGTGCAGGGATAGGCGAGTACGTGCTCTATGCCACCGGGAGCTCTGCCCGGCAGACGGTTCGCACTGACCGGCGACCTATCGACGCGGTCATCATGGCCATCATTGACCAGTGGGAAATCGGTGGCCAACTGAAGTACCACAAGTACCGTGAAGTCGACTAGGCTGAGAGGGTATGATGGAGATCGATGAGCGGCGCATCCATTCGATTGTAGAGCGCGTACTTGCTCAGTTGGATCAGGGGGCGGGTACATCAGCCAGAGAGCGGCCATCAGCCAGAGAACGGCCATCACAGGCTGCGGTGAAAGCTCCGATGGGCACTGGAATGGGCGTTCCTTCGGGTCAAGATGGCATCTTCCCCGATGTGGACAGCGCGATTGCTGCGGCTGGTGTTGCCTTCCGTACGCTGGACGGCATGCCGCTGGCGCTGCGTGCTCGCCTCATCGAGGCCATGCGACAGGCCGCACAGGATGACGCCGAGCTGCTGGCCCGCATGGCTCGTGAGGAGACTGGCATGGGCCGACTGGAAGACAAGGTCAATAAGAACCTCCTGGTGGCCAAGAACACGCCAGGAATCGAAGACCTGCGGCCACTCGCCTGGACCGGCGACCGCGGGCTGACCTTGGTGGAACGCGCACCCTACGGTGTGATCGGTGCGATCACTCCCAGCACCAATCCAACGTCTACGATCATCTGCAACGCCATCGGCATGATCGCAGCCGGCAACAGCGTCGTCTTCAACGCACATCCTGGGGCCAAGGAATGCTGCGCCCACACGATGCAGACGCTTAACCGTGCGATCGTTGCAGCCGGGGGGCCACCCAATCTGCTCACTGCTGCGCGTGAACCCACGATCGAAAGCGCCCAGCGGCTCATGAAACACCCAGGTATTCGCCTGCTGGTGGTGACCGGCGGTCCGGCAGTAGTGCGCGTGGCCATGAACAGCGGTAAGAAGGCGATCTGTGCCGGTCCCGGCAACCCGCCAGCCGTCGTCGACGAGACGGCGAATATCGATGATGCAGCAAAGGGGATCATTGCTGGCGCTTCATTCGACAACAATGTGGTGTGCGTGCTGGAGAAGGAGATTGTGGCCGTTGCCTCGATCGCGGATCAACTCAAGGCGGCGATGAAGGCACACGGGGCACATGAGATCACTTCGTGGCAGATGAAACGACTGGAGAAGGTGATATTCCACGAGGTACGCGAGCCACCTGAGGAAAGCGTAGTCAACAAGGCCTGGGTCGGGCGCGATGCCAAGCTGATTCTCAAGGAGATCGGCATCGCTGTCGGTGACGAGATCAAGCTTGCACTTGTGGAAGTGGATGGCAACCACCCACTGCTGTGGACCGAGCAACTGATGCCCGTGATGCCTCTGGTGCGCGCCGGCAGTGCTGATGAGGCCATTGACCTGGCCGTCGCCCTGGAGGGAGGGCGTAGACACACGGCCGTGATGTGGTCCAAACACCTGGATCACCTCAGCCGCATGGCCCGAGAGATTAACTGCAGTATTTTCGTCAAGAATGGCCCTTCACTGGCTGGCCTTGGCTTCGGTGGAGAAGGGTACACTTCTTTCTCCATCGCCAGCCCCACTGGTGAGGGCCTGACCTCAGCCAAGGATTTTGGCCGGGTCCGCCGCTGCACCTTGGTGGATTCGTTTAGGATCGTGTAGATGCCCAGGGCATGATACGCTGTGCAAGATCTGGGCTCCAGGATACGGAGAGGCACATTGGCTGGATTCGTCCTGCATCTTGAGTCCCAAACCTCGAATCCTGGCTGCGAAGGATTGAACTGGTGGCGAATGATATCATAGAGAAGGTCAAGGCTGCCGGTGTGGTCGGGGCAGGGGGCGCTGGCTTCCCTACCCATGTCAAGCTGTCAGCCCAAGTGGATACAGTGATCGCCAATGGTGCAGAATGCGAGCCCCTTTTGCACGCTGATCAGCACCTGATGGCCCGCTATCCGAAGGTGATTGTGCAGGGGCTGCGTCTGGCCATGCGGGCCACTGGCGCGCCGCGTGGCATCATTGCTCTGAAGGAGGAATACAGAGGTGCGGTCGATGCCCTTCGGCGAGCGGCAGACGGGGACAAAAGCATCTCCTTGCATCTGCTTGGCAGCTTCTACCCGTCTGGTGACGAGTTCATCCTCGTCTACGATGTTTTGGAGCGCATGGTGCCGGAGGGTGGCATCCCGCTTGAAGTTGGGGCAGTGGTCAGCAATGTCGGTACGCTCTTCAACGTAGCGCGTGCGGCTGAGAGCGTTCCCGTCACACATCGTTACCTCACCGTGACCGGCGAGGTCAGGCATCCAGCCACGCTTCGCGTTCCAGTTGGGACTTCCTTCACTCAGCTGGTGGACTGGGTGGGTGGCACAACGGATGGGGGCGGGCGCTTGACGCCGCAGGAGCTCGTGTTCGTTGCTGGAGGAGCGATGATGGGGCGCATCGTGCAGTCAACGGACGTGGTGACCAAGACAACGGGCGGGCTATTGGTTCTGCCAGCGGACAATGCGGTGGCACGCTGGATGACCAGGCCCCTGGCGAATGCGGTCCGTCGTGGTAGGTCCATTTGTGACCAGTGTCGTGACTGCACCGACCTCTGCCCACGGTACCTGTTGGGGCATGCCCTGCAGCCGCATGAGATCATGCGCTCCATCAACTACGGTCTGGAGCAGCCGACGCACATTGTCACGGCTGCCGTGCTCTGCTGCGAGTGCCGTTTGTGCGAGGCCTACGCCTGCCCGTTGGACCTCTCGCCAATGTCCTACTACCGTGCTGTGAAGCGCAAGCTCAGCGAGGCTGGCTGGAAGAATACGGTGCACCGTCGCAGAGATGTGTCGTCACATGACATGTTCTGCTACCGACGTGTCCCCATGAACCGCCTGGTCGACAAGCTGGGTCTCGCTGCCTATCGTGACTATGCCGTGCCCCTGAACGAACAAGATCGACGGCCGGATCAAGTGCGTATTCCACTGAAACAGCATATCGGCGCGGCCGCAACGCCCACGGTGAACGAGGGCGCCAAAGTCAAGGCCGGCGATCTGATCGCTTCCGTGCCGGATGGCAAAGTGGGTGCGATGGTACACGCGTCGATCGCCGGCAAGGTGGCAGAGGTGACTGAGAAACACATTCGTATAGAAGCTAGTTAACTGATCTTGAGGTGCACCATGCAGCCAGCTATTGGTCTAGTCGAAACGAACAGCATCGCTATTGGCATAAGAGTAGGTGATGCCATGGTCAAACGTGCGCCGGTGAATCTCCTGGAATCGCGCACGGTGTGCCCGGGCAAGTACATCGTGCTGGTGGGCGGGGACACAGGCCCGGTCGGTGAGGCAATGGAATCGGGCCTCGAGGCTGGCGGTGATGCTGTTGTCGATCGGCTCTTCCTGCCTAACGTGCACCTCTCCGTCTTTCCGGCCATTGCCGGCGCAGTGGAGATGGAAGAGGTAGAAGCTCTGGGTGTAATCGAAACCATCAGCGTAGCTTCCACTATCGTTGCAGCAGACGCTGCGGCCAAGGCGGCAGCAGTCACGCTGACAGAGATTCGCTTGGCCAATGGACTGGGTGGTAAGTCTTTCGTGCTGATCGTCGGCGACGTGCCGAACGTGGAAGCGGCGGTTGACGCAGGCGTCGATGTGATCAAAGACGAGGGTCTGCTCATCCGCTTTGTAGTGATTCCTCAGCTGCACGAAGACATGCGGCAGAAGATTGTGTAGCGGGATACGAGATGCAACTAGCGCGCGTGATTGGCACCGTCGTTGCCAGTGAGAAACACGAGGCATTGGAGGGCGTCAAGCTGCTCATTGTGCAGCCGCTCACGCCGGATGAGAAGCCAACAGGGCGGCCGGTCATAGCTGCCGATGGCACAGCCATGGCTGGGCCCGGCGAGATCATCTGTATGGTTGGTGGGCGCGAAGCGGCGATGGTGCTGGAACGATGGTTCACGCCGGTCGACCATGGTATCGTGGGCATTGTGGATGATATCTACGTCGCTGTGAGCGCGCTTCCAGACTAGCCTCAGCGTGGGAGTCCGCCGTTGTTTCTGGGCAAAGTAATCGGCAACATCGTCTCGACCATCAAGCTCAAGGACTATGGAGGGTTCAAGCTGCTGCTTGTACAGCCCGTATACCCCGAGGGCACGCCCTGGAAAGACCCAGTGATCTGCATAGACATCGTGGATGCTGGGGTAGGTGAGACCGTGCTCTATGTGGATGAGGGCAATTCGGCACGCCAGCTACTGAACCTCGAACCGGTTGGTGCGGTCCGTGCAGTGATCGTGGGCATCGTTGACGAGATCCAGTGGCAGGGAGACGACGGCAGCCTCCAATCCAGGATGCCGCCTCATGATTCCTGACCCTCTGGGAGAAGGCCTCCTTGACCACATACGCTGAACGCCAACAAGAGGCTGCTCTGCGCGAGGAGATGGTTCGCGTCTGTCGCCTGGTTTGGGAGAAGGAGTGGGTGGCAGCCAGCGACGGGAATGCCTCTGTGCGGATCGGTAGAGAGCGCCTGCTGGTGACGCCCAGTGGCTTGAGCAAGGGCTTCCTCTCGCCATCAGACGCGGTGCTGACGGATCTGGAGGGCAAGCCTGTGCGTTCTTCCTACAGTGGCACGGCGCGCACACCTACCTCGGAAATCGAACTGCACCTGGAGGTCTACCGGCAGCGTCCGGACGTGGGCGCCGTCCTCCACGCTCATCCGCCTACTGCCACCGCATTCACCATCGCTGGTGTGTCACTGGCGCAGTGCGTGTTGCCCGAGGTGGTTGTAAACCTGGGTTCGATACCCACCACCGCCTACGCCACCCCCTCCACCGTGGCAGGAGCGGAAGTCATCCGCGAACTGATCCACGACCACGATGCGCTGATCCTTGATCGCCACGGCACGGTGACCGTAGGCTCCACCCTGTTTGATGCCTATATGATTCTGGAGAAGGTGGAACACCTGGCACGCATTACGCTGACGGCACGTCAGCTGGGCAGAGTTGGATTGCTGCCTCAGGAAGAGGTGCGCAAACTGGTGGAGATGCGTCGGAAGAAGCTGGGGCTGCCGCCTGACTATGAGGGTCCAGGGTGCGTATTGTGCGGCGCGTGCGGGCGCGAAGCCAGCGGCGGCGACGTTGCCGATGAGGAACTTGTGCGCCAGGTGGCCACAAGCGTAGCCCGTGAGCTGCGCAAGCAGTTGTCGTAGCTGACTTGGCCACAAACAGCGTTTCTCCGTCTCACAGTGGGAGAAGGAATATTGCCCGATCGTGAGCGAGTGTATCGCACGGAAGCCGTTGTGCTCAGGCGCAGCGACTTTGGTGAAGCTGACCGCCTGCTGACTGTCTTTACCCCCTTCAGGGGCAAGCTGCGCCTGCTGGCCAAAGGCATCCGCAAGCTTACGAGCCGCAAGGCCGGCCATCTGGAGTCATTCACACGCGCACAGTTGCTCGTTGCCCGGGGACGCAATCTGGACATTATCACTCAGGCGGAGACCATCGAACCCTACGTGGCCCTTCGCCAGGACCTTTGGCGGATGAGCCATGCCTACTACGTCGCCGAGTTAGTGGATCGCTTCAGTGAAGAGCAGGTTGAGAACCGTGCGCTCTATCTGCTGCTCTGCGATGTACTGAGCTGGATTGGTCAATCGACCAATCTGGCGCTGACGATGCGCTTTTTTGAACTGCACCTGCTGGACCTGTCGGGATACCGGCCGCAGCTGTTCCAGTGCCCGCAGTGCAATGCCCCCCTTGAGCCGGTCACCAACTTCCTCTCATTGGAAGCAGGTGGGGTGCTTTGTCCACGTTGCGGCGATGGCCAGGCAGGGGCGAGGCCCATCTCGCTACCAGCGCTCAAGGTGCTGCGCTACCTGCAAACCCGCGGCTACGCACAGTGCGCCCAGCTGCAGCTGCGACGCTCAACCCACTCCGAACTGGAAGATGTCCTGCAAAAGTACCTGGTCCATATCTTGGAGCGCAGGCTCAAGTCTGTCGAATTCCTAGACATCCTTCGCCGTGGCGGGTGGACCTCCGGTGAAGAGTGATCCAGCAGAACGCCACCAACAGCTGGTAAATCCTCCTCAGAGCGCTCCCACCGACCCACTTCGCATAGTACGCGCAGCATGAAACCTGGTCTTGGCATCGTCTACCCACTTTTCCCTTAGATGACCGAATACTGGTTCTTTCCGGTGGTATGGCTCTTTGGTATAATACCATCCAAATCGGGGCATAGGGGCAAGCCATGGATCCTCTGGAACGCATTTTTGATCGCACAGTAGCCGAAGTCATTGTCCGAGAGGAACTCGAGGACAGACTGCGCTCCGGCCGCAAGCTGCGCCTGAAGATGGGCTTGGATCCCAGCAAGCCCAACCTGCACATCGGTCATGCCATCGGGCTGCGCAAGATGAGGCAATTCCAGGATTTGGGCCACACGGTGGTGCTCATTGTCGGTGACTGGACCGCGCAGATCGGTGACCCCAGCGGCCGTGACGAGAGCCGGTCCATGCTCAGCCCGGAGGATGTGCAGCGCAACGCGGAAACCTACATGCAGCAGTTTTTCATCCTGGTGGATCGCTCACGCACCGAAATCCGCTGGCAGAGCGAGTGGTTTGGGAAATTCACGTTGGCCGATGTCTTCAACCTCACCAGTCGCTTCACCATGGCCCAGATGATGGCCCATGAGACGTTCCGCAAGCGCTGGGAGGAAGGCCGCCCCTTGACGCTCATGGAATTGATGTATCCGACACTACAAGCCTATGACTCGGTGGCCATCGATGCAGACGTCGAGTTCGGTGGCATGGATCAAAAGTTCAACATCCTGGCTGGCCGTGAGCTGCAGTCCAGCCTTGGCTTGCCCCCTCAGGACGTGTTCCTGGTGCCGCTGTTGCCGGGGACCGACGGACGCAAGATGAGCAAGAGCTTTGGCAACACCATCGACCTTACGGACCCACCGGAGCAGATGTACGGCAGGGCCATGTCCATCGCCGACGACATGCTCGTCGAGTACCTCACCTTGGTCAGCATGGTCCCGGACGACGAGTTGAAGGAGATCCGCCAGCAACTGGCTCAGGGCGCGGTGAACCCCCGCGATGTCAAAATGCACCTGGCCCGTGACATCGTGCAGCAGTTCCACGGTGAGGAAGCGGCTCGCCAGGCAGAGACGGAATTCGTGCGTGTCTTTCAGCGCGGCCAGCTGCCGAGTGAAATCCCCACCTACACCCCACCGGAATGGGCCCCAATCGGTATTATTGACTTGCTGAGGGATGCGGGCCTGACGAAAAGTGCCAGTGCGGCACGGCGCCTGGTTGCGCAAGGCGGGGTGCGCATCGACGGTGACAAAGTTGAAGATATCGAGTTTGTGGTTCAGCCCCAGGAGGACATGATCATCCGGGTCGGCAAACGCCGGTTCCGGAAAATCGTTCGCGGGGACAGGTAGCGGGGCGAAGTTTCGCAGTGGCCGTGCGAACCACAAGCCAGAGGCAACGGGTTCTCGAGCCCGACCTCACGTACAGAACTCAGCCACCAATAGATCCAGAGCCAGCAAGTCACCCATCTGGCCCGTCTTGATGCTCTGCTCAACCTCCGCTAGCTGGCTGTAGATGGCTTCCAGGCGTTCCATCGAAAAGTTGCGCGCCTGCCTTGCGCACTTTTTCACAATGAACGCGTGTCTGATCCCAAGCTCCTCTTGCATCTTTGCCACGGTTGTTCGCTGGCCCTGGAGTTCCTTCACCTGCAGCAGGATGCGGAACTGGCGTCCGATCATGTACAGCAAGTACATCGGCGCAGCCCCACTGTCGAGGAGTTCGTGCAGGTAGCGCATCGCCTGTTCGCCGCGCCGCATGCCGATGGCGTCCACAAGGTCGAATATACCAGACAGATGCTTCGCGCTGACCAGGTCGTGGACGTCGTCTACCGTCACCGGGCGTTCGAAGTTGGCATGAGCCCACAGTTTTTCCAACTCCTGATCCAGCTGGCGGAGATCCGTGCCTACAAACTGTGCCAACTCTTGAGCAGCCGGCGAATCGATCGTGCCTCCCTTTGCCTTCATGCGGCGCTCGATCCAGCGACCCAAATTTCGCTCTGAGGGCGGGCGGAACTCCTTTACGTAAATGCTCTCACTATCGAATCGCAGCTCGCGGAAGAAAGGGTTCGCCCGCTTCAGCGAGCGGCTCTCCACAAAGATGAGGCGTGTCGTCTCCGGCAACCGCGGCAGGTAGTCCTTCAAGCCCTGCAGAAGAGCTCCAGCGGCAGCAGAGACTTCCGGCTGCTCCCCCTTCGCTCTTTGTCCCTCGCGAGGCTCGAACCCGGACCAAAAGTCTTCCACGATCACCAGGCGGCGCCCGCCCATGAAAGGCAGCGCATCACAGGCCTGGATGAGATCAGTCAGAGCGAGTTTCTGGCCATCCAGCACCGTGGTATTCAGGCTGGCGGTGGTTGGATCACCCAGTTTCTCCCTCCACTGCCTCAGTTGCTCAGAGCGGGTCAACTCATCCTCGCCGTGAAGGACATAGAGCATGGCTACTCCTGCGCAGTGTCGATGCGGTGGACGATGATCGTGCCCCGCTGTAGGCGGCGGATGTCCTTGACACGCACACTGTTCACATCGCTAGAGGTAGTGACCTGTTCTTGGAGCTTCATCCCCAGCGGCTGGGCCAACATCAGCGCCGCTGCGAGGCCGACGATCAGTTGCAGCGCCTTCTCCAGGCGCGACCTCCGCTTGCCTCTCAGAGCGGCGTACAAAGTCAGGCCAGCCATGGCGTAGCCCGTGGCCAGGTTGGTTCCACAGTTAGGGTGGATGGCCAGCTGGCCTTCTCCTGCGCGGAGGCGCTGCAAGGCAGTTGAGACAGCCCAGTTCACTTCAGCGGTGTCCAAAGGACCGTACAGGGTGAAACCGGCCCAGTCACTCCGGCCCACCAGCCGCAGATCCCGACCTCCTTCCGATAGGACACTGATCGTGGCGTGCTCCAGCGCGTGGTTGCGCCGGATCGCAGCAAGAGGCCAAAGTTCGAGTGCGTTCACCATGCCTTTCCTCTCAAGTTCAATTCATAGATTGAAATCTCAACCCGCGCCCCTGTCTCTGATTCACAGCCCGCCCGGAGAAAAGCCCGCTGCACGTCCCAGGCTTCTCTCCCCACCAGCAGAGGCCCCTTGGCTACATTTGCTGGCTGATCGGATACCGTGCTCGCCAGACCCAGAAGCCCATACAGTGTCTTTGCCTCCGGCCCGCGCCTGGGGGATCGCCCAAGGCGCCCTCTCGCTGGGCACCAACTCCCCTTGTTCGAGCTAGCAGCATTATACTGGGAAACCACTGGCTGCTCAAGGGGATCACGCGTGTCGCGCTGTGAGAAACGGTGCACGCCCACCGCGCCTTGCGTCGATCTTGGCACTCCCTCCCTCGCATCCGGTTCCTGGGGTCTTTTTTCGCAAGGTGCGGTGTCCTATCGAATCAGGGAGGCCTGTCCCTACTGA
>JBFEPU010000030.1:0-15487 GCA_041549915.1 Anaerolineae bacterium
AAAACAGCGGGCCGGGCTCCTCGCGGAGCATCCCTCCGCTTTGTGGAGGGGCACGCCCGGCAGCACCTGCACTTGCGCCAGAGCGCAGCGCCGGTGGAAGTGTCCGGCGGCGTGGGAGCCGCCTCAGCTGGGTTATTGGATAGGTACTTGGTGTCTTTGTGGTAGCTTCGTCCCGCCAGATTCAGAGGCAACAATGGCACACAAAAGCACCCGGTCTCAGACAATCATGATGCTTTGTGTCTTGGTGTCTTTGTGGTACATTCGTGTCCAGGCGATGAAAGGTAGCACCAAGACACAAAGACACAGGGATCTGCCGATCTTCGTGTCTTAGTGTCTTTGTGGTATATCCACAGCTGGTATGCATGATGTCCAACGAAGATGAGATCGAACGCGCGGCGGAGATTCTCGCCGCCAGCAAGCATGCGGTCGTCCTGACCGGGGCTGGCCACAGCACGCCGTCCGGCATCCCTGACTTTCGCAGCCCGGGGTCCGGCCTGTGGGAGCAGGTCGATCCGATGCAGGTCGCGTCCATCTATGGCTTTCGCCGCGATGCACAGGCTTTCTACGACTGGATCCGGCCGCTGGCCAAGCAGATGATGGAAGCGGTGCCCAACCCTGCGCACCTCGCGCTGGCCGATCTGGAGCGAGCGGGCGTCATCAAGGCGGTCATCACCCAGAACATCGATGAGCTGCACTACAAGGCAGGCTCGCAGCGGGTGCTGGAGTTGCACGGCAGCGTGCGCACCGCCACCTGCGTCCTTTGCCGGCGGAAGGTCCCCAGCGGGGAGCTCTGGCCGGCCTTTGTGGAAAGCGGCGAGGTGCCCCACTGTCCGGCCTGCGACGGCCTGCTCAAGCCCGATGTGGTGCTCTTCGGCGAGCTGCTCCCGATGGGCGTGCTCCTCGATGCACAGGGCGAGGCAGATCGCTGCGACGTCATGTGGGTCGTAGGCTCTTCCCTGGAAGTCTACCCCGCGGCGGAGCTGCCCATGCGCGCCTGGCAGCACGGTGCCAAAGTGATGGTCATCAACTACCAGCCCACGCAAATGGATACGCGCGCTGCGGTTGTCATACACGACGACCTGTCGATGGTTGTGCCGCACATTGCCGCCAGGGTTGAGGCACTGCGGGGGGAGCGATGAGGGCCACACAGCACCTGCGCAACGCTTTGTTGTCGATGCTGATCCTCGCCGTGGCCATCTCCGTGTCACTGTGGAGCGGGCTCCAGCCGCCTGTCGGCGAACAGACTGCTCTTGCCCAGAGCGGTGGATTCACGGGCCAGGTCACGGACTTGCTTACCGGACAGCCCATATCCGGTGCGCTGGTCAGCGCTGGCAATGCCTGGGCCTCCAGCGACGCGAATGGACGCTACACGCTGCGCCTTTCCCCTGCCATGTACGAGGTCCACGTGCGCGCGGAGGGTTACATCGGCATGTCCAAGACCCGTCAAACCGCGCACCAGGCCTCGATCGAGCCACTCGATTTCGAGATGGTTGTCGAGTCACCGTCGGCTGAGCAGCGCCGCGAGCTCGACAAGCTGTTCCTACCAAGCGGGGGCCCGGAACTGAGCCCCGACGAGCTGGAGAGCCTGCGTATGGCGAGCCTGACGGCGGCCGCCGTGTCTCACCTGCCGTCCACCATTCGCGTGCTGATGCCAGATGGCATCGTCGTGGTCATGCCTATGGACGAGTACGTCAAAGGAGTGGTGCCCAGGGAGATGCCGCCGTACTGGCCGGCTGAGGCGCTCAAGGCCCAGGCTGTGGCGGCGCGCTCCTACGCCGCAACCTCACAGCGACATCTCGGTGAGGGCGCGGACGTGTGCACCACGCAGCACTGTCAGGTATGGGGCCCCACTCATTACGAGACCACCGACCGAGCCGTGGATCAGACGCACAATGTGGCTGCCACTTACGCAGGCAACATCATCAGTGCCTTCTACTTTGGCCATTGCGACGGGCGGACCAGGAACTCCGAGGATGTCTGGACGGTACCTCTTCCTTACCTGCGCAGTGTAGAATGCCCCATTCCCTACCCAGACTTGTTCGGGCACGGCGTGGGCATGTGCCAGGAGGGGGCGCGTGTGCTGGCCGAACAGGGCAATGGCTATACCGACATCCTGATGCACTATTACACCGACGTGCAGGTGACCAGGCTCCCGGTTCACACCCTGACCGGCGGCCGCGTTTTTCCAGAGGAGGGTGATACGGTCACCCGGTTCACCTTTGAAGTGGCGTATGCCAGCCACGATCCGCCGATTGCCGCTCACCTGTACATCGATGGCCAGACCTACAACATGGCCGCCGCTGGCCCTGCCGGTCAGGGCGGCACCCTCTACCGCTACAGCACTGCCTTGCCGGCCGGCACTCACGAGTACGCCTTTCACTTTGAGAATGGCTACGATGCGCCGCTGGACTGGCCTGTATCCGGAACGCAGTCCGGGCCCACAGTGCAGCAGCGCGACATAAACCAGCCAACGCCGACGCCGGAGCCCACGGCCGAGGGCACCTACTCAAGGCAGTGGACGCAGAGCACGCTGGCAGACTTTGCGGAGGGCACACGCGAGAATACGGTGCTGACTAGCGAGGGGGATGGGGAGGTCGCACTTGCGCCTGACAGCACGTTGGGCGTGTACACTTCGACCGTCAAACTAACCCCCATTGACTTTGTGGCGGCGGGGTCTGAGTGGCAAGCCATCGCGCCGGCAGGCACTGCGATCACCATTGCTCTGCGCAGCAGTCCCGACGGCGAAAGCTGGTCGGACTGGGCGACGATCCCACCCATGGACGCCGAGCGCGAGGAAACGATCCTGTCGTACGGCGAACTGCTCTACGGCAAAGGCCCCTATGTGCAGTATCGAGCGACCTTTGCCAGCTACCAGGCAGGGATCAGCCCCGTCCTGCACTTTCTCACGGTGACTTTGATCGACTCCCGAACCGGCCCTACGGCACAGCAAGCGCAATCTGTGGCCATCAGCATAGCTGTCCCCGGCGCACCGGTGGTTATCCCCCGCTCGGCCTGGGGCGCCGACGAAAGCCTCTTTGACTGGCCGCCCGAGTATCGCACGGTGCGCAAGTTTGTGATCCATCATACAGCGACGGCCAATGGCGATCTGGACCCCGCTGCCACGGTGCGGGCGGTCTACTACTACCATGCTGTCACGCGCGGCTGGGGAGACATCGGCTACAACTACCTGATCGACGCGCAGGGGCGCATCTACGAGGGACGGCGCGGCGGGGAAGGTGTGGTCGGCGGACACGCCAAGCAGTACAACTGGGGATCGATCGGCATCTCCTTCATCGGCAACTATGAAGAGGTCGACCTGACGGTCCAGGCGCGGGATGCCGTCGTCGAGATGATCGCTTGGAAAGGCAACCTGCACTTTGTCGATCCAGCCGGCCACGGCTTCTTTATTGATCAGCACCTGCCCAACGTGATGGGCCACCGTGATGGGGCGCAGACCACCTGCCCAGGTCGATTCGCCTACGCACGCCTGCCAGCGCTGCGCGATGCAGCGGCGGGCCGCATGGCTGAACTACCACCCAACGTGCGCCTGGATGCGCCGGCTGAGGGTGAGCGGCTGAGCGGTGTGGTCGATCTGCTGGCCACGGCCAGCCCCGCCGCGACGCAGGTGGACTTTTACGTCGATGGCGCATGGCGGAGTGGCGATACTTCGCCGCCATTTTCCTGGAAGTGGAACACAACCACTGTGGCTGACGGTCCGCACGAGCTTCGCGCCGTAGCGCGCACCGCCATCGCTCAGCAGGCACAGGATACGGCCAACGTCACGGTTGACAACACGCCCCCGAGCGGAAGCCTGAGCGGCCCTGCATTCACCAACGTTGCCACCATCGCTCTGACCAGCCAGGCCGATGATGGACGGTGGATGCTGTTCAGCAACGGCTGGCATTGGGAGGGCGAGGAGCTGCGCCATCAGACCGGACGGCTGGTCGATGATGCAGCGGCGTGGAACGGCAAGGCTTGGATGGGTCTCGCGGCGAGCGACCAGCAGGGCTGGTGGTATGGGCCGTACGTCGAGGGACTGCCTACGGGCCGCAGCTACCGCGTCTACTTCCGGCTCAAGACGGCGGATGTGAGCACCAGCGCCTCTGTGGCGTCAATAGACGTGACCGATGATTTCGGTCGCAACACGTACATCAGTCGCGTCCTGACAGGACAGGACTTTCGCGGGGAGCTCATCTATCAGGAGCCCGGTCTCGATTTCACCTACTACCGTCAGGACGACTACGGTCTGGAGTTCCGCACCTTCTATGCCGCCGAGAGCGACCTGTACCTGGACCGCGTGTACCTCTTCCGTTCTCCGATGGACTATGCCGGGAGCGCTCAATGGACCTTGCCGGAGGGCGACGGCCCGAAGGAAGTGGCGGTGCGCTACGTGGACGCAGCTGGCAACATCTCTCCGGTCTATGCCATCACCATCGTGTTGGATACCGAGCCACCGCAGTGGCTGGGCTGGGATGGCTCCGCTGCACAAGTCCGCGACGAGCTGTCGGGCCTGCAGGTGAGCAGTGCCCAGTACGCTGCCTCTAGCGACGGCGGCACTACCTGGGGCGTGTGGCAGCCTGCCATCATCAACGCCACGGAGGGCACTACAGAGACGGTGTCGGTCAGTGCTCCGGCGGATGGGTTCACCAACCTTCGCTTCCGCATCGCAGACCGTGCTGGCAACCTGGCAGAGAGCGCGGCCTACGAGCTGCCGGCGTCCACCCCCACCGCTACGCCGAGCGCTACAGCAACCGGCCCTGCTACTGCCACGCCGACGCCAACGGCAAGCCCAACCGCGACGCGCACGGGCACAGCAACCCTGACCGCAACGCCAAGCGCAACGTTCTCCCCCCAGCTCGGGCAAATCAGCGGGCGAGTGTCACTGCAGGGCCGCAGCCAACACCAGGATGCAACCGTGAGCATCTCGCAAGGCCTTTCGGTCACCACGGCGGAGGACGGCAGCTTCGTGCTCACTGGGCTCTCCGCGGGCGCCTACACAGTGACCATACGCATGCCAGGCTACCTGGAGGCGCAGAGAGAGGATGTCACCGTCTCTCCTGGCGCACAGATCACCCTACCTCGGGTCACGCTGCGCGGTGGCGACGTGAACGCTGACTGTGACATCAACCTCTTCGACCTGGTCTTGGTGGCCGCTAACCTCAGCAGCCCGCCGAGCGATGAGCGGGCCGACCTGAACCGCGATGGCCGTGTGGATCTGCTCGACCTGGTGCTGGTCAGCATGAACCTGACGCGGCGCTGCCCAAGCGAGTGGCCGCAGTAGACACGGCGCCAGCGGGCTCTGGCAAAACGCCGCTTCCACGCATAGCAGAAGGGTGTCACGCCAAACCGACACGAGTGGGAGTTGGACTGCCAGGGCACCATCGTAGTCCATCAGCCAACCCAACCCGAGCTGGCACGCGCGCTGGAGGGAGTCTCCGCAGCCGAGGGGATGGTGGCAGCCGCCTCGCTACGTGAGACTGCCACGCAGTGCGCTTTGGCGCTCCGCCAGCCATTTCCACGCTGCGCCAGGTGCATACCGCATCACCGTCACCGTGACCGACGATGACGGCGGCAGCGGCAGCGACACCTTCATCGTCACCGTCGGCCGCGCCCACCTGTACCTGCCCATCATCACAAAGCGCAGCGGGTAGGTCGTCCGCTCAGTGCCTCAGGTACAAGCCCCCTCCTGCATTGCACGAGGGGGCTTGTGCGCTCTGCGTTCTCACCAGAAAAAGAGGCCGCCACTGCGCTTCCGCCGGGGGCAGCGGACGGAAGCGCCACAGTATGCTAGTTGGACTGCTTGCGGGCCACGATCGCAAACCAATCCCGGGCCCAGCGCAGTGCCCCTCTCACCACCAGCGTCTCTGCAGACAGGGGCTGAAAGCCTGCTTGTCGAAGCCGCGCTTGCATCTGTGTTGCGGTTGGGAAGGCGAACTCCGGGTCTTCCAGCGAAGCGAGAAACGCCCAGTACGGATAGGGAGGTGTAGCAGGCGCAACGCCTTCTGCCGGGGCAAAATGGTCTACGATGACCAGATGCCCCCCAGGATTCAGCAGCGCCCGAATCTTGCGCAGCACTTCCTCGCTGTAGACTCCCACGTCACATTCCAGCACCATGTCAAAGCCTGACGGCAGATCGTCCCGGATTAAGTCTGCCGCGTGATAGGAGATGCGCTCCTGCAGGCCGTTCTCTGCCGCGATCTCACGACCGGCTGCACAGACGTTGGCGATATCGACGACTACGGCCCTCAGATCGGGATGGCGGCGCAGCAGTGCCAGGGACATGACTCCCGAGCCGCCTCCCAGGTCCAGCAAGCGCTCCACCTGACTCATCCGCAAGTGCTCAGCCAGCTTGTCTGCCAGGGGCACGTGGATTTCATACAGCATTCGTGTGAACCGACGGGCCCGGTCAGGATTCTCCACCATCTCGGCGAAATGGTCCGCTGGTTTGAGATCTTGCGCCGCCCAGGTTGATGCCGGCTTCTGGATGTGCAGCGCAAGATCGAGAACCGCCGGAAAACCCTCCCGCGCTTCTCGTGCCAGGAAAGCCCAGGTATCCTGACTGCAAGCTTCTAGAATGGCCGTCTGTGCGGCTGGGGATGTTGCGTAGCCTGCAGGTGTCTTCTCGATCAGACCAGTGGCCGTCAGAAGCTGGAGCCAGTACTGGCAGCGGTGCGTTGGGATCCTTAGCGCCTGGGCAATGGCCAGGGAAGACAATGGCCGCTCTGACAACAGCCAGAAGAGCCCCAATTCCATGGCCGCATTCAATGCCGCTGAAGTGGCGTATGCCTCCATGAGATCAAAGACATCATCTGCTGTCGCTGGCTTCATTGGATCCTCCTCCACTAGACACGTCGCGCCGCCTCTGCTCAGGCACTTTTGAGTGCAAGATGCGCTCCCGAGACGCCCTCCCTGGAATGGGGATCGACATCGGTTCGCCTTCGATGTTGGCGCCGGGTTCCCCTGGGCGCCCAAGACCCGGCTCGGCGTCAACCCTGGAGTGTTTGCTCCAGCCACTGAATCATGCGCTCGAGTATCGCAATGACCTGTTGGGCCTCGTCTTCGTCAATCGTTAGTGGCGGCAGCAACTGGTTCACGGACTGATCGTGATTGGCGTAGATGATGAGCAGGCCATGCTGGAACCCGGCCAATGTCATCAGCGGACCGCACATCTCGTTCGCCCACTTCAGTCCCATCATCATGCCTCGCTGGCGGACCTCAACCAGGACGCCTGGGTGTTTCTCCTTGAGGGCTGCCAGCTCATTGCCGAACAGCTGGGCCATGCTGCGCACGTGGTCTAGGAACCCCGGCTCCTCCAGGATGGCCAGTACCTCCAGTGCGGCGTAGCATCCTACCTCTGCTCCACCGGTGGTGGACACGTGGATGAAGGGGTGCTCATGGAGGAATGGGTTGAGCTCGTCGCGGTAGATCGTGGCCGACATGGGGTACAGGCCCCCGGAGAGCCCCTTGGCGGTGACGATGATGTCTGGGATGACCCCGAAGGTGTCGATGCCCCACACTTGACCGCACCGCCCAAGGCCGGTCTGCACTTCGTCGATGATCATCACCGCCCCGTGCTGGTCACACAACCGGCGCACGCCGGCAAAGAAACCTTCAGGTGGCATCACAATGCCGAGAGTGGCCGGTATGGTCTCAAAGATCACTGCGGCGGTCTGCCCGTCCATGGTGGCTTCCAGTGCCTGCAGGTCACCAAACGGCACCTGGGTGAAGCCGGGCGACAGCGGCTCAAAGGGCTTGCGGTACTGCTCATCGCCAGTGGCCAGAGCCAGTCCCGTGTGGCCGTGGTATGCTCCCACGGCCGAGATGATCTTGTGCCGGCCAGTGTGGCCGCGCGCCAGCTTGATTGCCAGATCCACCGCTTCTCCGCCCCCTACGCCAAAGACCACCCGCTTGAGGTCACCTGGGCACAGAGACGTCAGGCGCTCGGCCAGCAGGGCGCGGTGCTCGCTGACAAAGTGGTGGTTGCCGATATCCAGCTCCTCCAGCGCTCCCTTGAGCGCGGCGATGATGCGCGGGTTGCGATGCCCAAGGTTGAATAGCCCACCGTTGCAGTGACAGTCGATGAGCCGATGCCCTGTCACGTCCCAGACAAAGGGGCCTTGGCGCTCTCCAAAGACGAAATCAACGCCGGCCTGGGCGAAGAATTCTGCCTTGCCACTGGAGACATGTCGAGCGAACGCAGCGATGAGCTCTTTCTTGGAGCGTTGTCCAATCAGCGACATGTGACCCTCCTGGGTTGTTCTGCACGGGAGATCATTGGGCGCAGCCCGCTGTGGGCTTCTGATGGCCGTGCGGCCTTGGGCGGCTAGCGCTCAATCTTGCCGGGCAGGATGTAGGGGTAGTCTCGGCGCAGCAAGCGCGTGCGGATGAAACGATCCACCTTGCGAGCCCCGAGATAGAGCGTCCAGATCAAAGCATCCTCGCGGTAGTAGGAACGCACTTCCTGCTCGCTGATCGGTTTGACTTCCAGGCCTTTGACCTCTTCAGCAAAGACGCGATTCACCACTGCCACGACGTCCGGGATCAAATCTGGCCGCTGCTCCTTGTAGAGGTTGGCCACCAGGTCCACTGCCACCTGGTGAAAGTCGTAGTAGCGGTTGACGACGTCCTCCAGGAACAGCTGCCGAAGCACCCACGCGAGGAAGGAAGGCGCACTGCGCAGAAAGAGCTCGGGGTCAAGCTGCTCCACACCGTGGATGCGGAACAGCGGGGTGCTTGTGTCCACGTACCACAGTTGCGCCTCGGCATCGAGGTGCGGATCCTGCGGGTCAAACCCCTCTATGGCCCAGTTTGAGATCTGCCCGTCGATTGCGACCTGCACGCCATCCTGCCGCTGGTTGAACTGCCACACTTTGCCAAGCTCCAGGAGAACGCGGCGGACCAGAACCAAAATCTCTTCGCGCGGCAGCACATGCAGTGCGCGATGTCCGATCGATGAATAGGGCAGCTCTTGCTGGATGATGTAGAAGATGGGACGTCCCGAGTCCGCCATCAGGGTGGCGTGACCATGGAGCGGAAGGCGCAGGCCGATTTCCTCCTCCAGCAGGCGGTTGTACCGCTCATTGGTCGCCTGATACGTCTCTATCTCCGCCACGGAATGGAACACAGGGAGGCGTTTGAACGCCAGGTCGCGCAGTCCTTCGCCTTCAATCGCAAAGACAGTGCTGATCTCTCCGTACCCCAGGACACGCGCAGGCACCTTGCTGTGCTCAGGATGGCGCGGATCCAGTCCACGTTCGAACTCGCGGAGCAAGTTGAGGTCAACTGCGAGTGGCGTCACTCACAACCTCTTTCACCGGTCCATCCAGAACGCCCGGAACGCTACCCCCGTCTTCTGCTCGCCGCTGCGTGCGATTTCCTGCAGCTTCTGGGGAGGCACACGGACGAGGTGCGGATCGGGGACTGGCCGGTCAATGGAGTAGATGTGCACCTCCCGCGGTCGGACAAGGGCGACCTGCTGGAAATAGGACTCCAGGTCGGCCGGGCTCACGTTGGACGGCCTGCCGTCGACCAACAGGGTCTGCAGGTAGATACCGTCCAGAGAGCAGAGGAGCTCGACCGTCCGCGCCAGATCTACCTCTTGCACGGGGCGGTTGACCTTGCGCAAAGTCTCGTCGCTGCCCGCGTCCAGCTTGAACACGGGGAGATCGATCTTGGAGATGCTCTCCCGCACGTCAGCGCGGAAGACACCGGTCGAATTGGAGAGCAGGGCAATCCGTGCCTCCGGTCTGTACCGGTTGCGAATCTGGACGACTTCTTCGACCAGTTGCGGAAACTGAGGGTGGAGCGTCGGCTCTCCATTGCCGGAGAAGGTAAGGTATTGGAAATCCAGCCCCGACCGCGCTGCTATCCGAACCCTTTCCACTACCTGATCCAACGAGGGTAGGTCCTGCAGACAATCCCGCACGTCCATGGTGTGCGTCTGGGTCCAGCCGTAGTGGCAGTAGACGCAGTTGAAGGAGCACAGCTTATAACTGGTCGGCATCAAGTTGATGCCCAGAGATCTGCCCAGACGCCTGGAATTCACTGGGCCATACAGGATGTCTACCTTCAGCGGAAGGACCATTGTGCACCCCCGATCGGACTCTGATGTCTGTGGCGTGGCGCATCCTTCTCGCGCCGCGCATGGCTGCGAGCCGTATCTCTGGCCACTGTGCGGTCAAATGTCGGAACAGGCATCCACGATTCGATCCCCCGGTCAGGATAGCGGGGACCGCGCGCGACGTCGCAGCCCGGCGGGGATTGTAGCACAGGCCGGGGGGTCTGTCAATCGGTGTTTACTCTTTACAGAGATTGGCCTGTGCTGGGGCTCAGGACCACTGCTGCACACTCTGCCAAAAGGAAAAGGCCCCGCTCATGGCGGGGCCTCATATCCCGGCTTGCTTGGAGCATCGTCACTGGCTGAGCAGGGGCAGGTATACAGCAAAGCTCGAGAGCGAGCTGATGAGCACATCTCCGTCGTGCGCCTGCGCGAGCACCGATTGCCCTCTGTACATCAGGTCGGTCTTGCGAGGGAGCTCCGTCACAAGGGTGAGGGGCGTGCTGTGCCCGCCCGTGCTTGCCAGCGCTTTGAAGCGAATGGTGGCCAGCACATAGGAGCCGGTGGGCGGATTGGTGAACGTGCCAGCGGCAAAGTCAACGTGTCCGGCAGCGTTGTCAACATAGTTCTGAATGCCTATGTCCATCACGCCGCTGCTCTGGATCTCGCCGGCAGGGTGATTGCTGCCGTCTACCACCTGCAGGTACGATGGGTGGAAGTCGAGGTGCACTTCCGCTCCGTCCACCGGCTGGCCTCCAGCATTGATTAGGATGTCGACATCGAAGCTCTGGCCCGCTGCCGCGATCGAAGACGACGGATCCAGGTGGATGTGGACGCCGGCCTCGTGCGTGCTGGTGGCTGTGGCGGTCGGAGTCTCGGTGCGGGTTTGTGCCGGTGTGGCTTCGGGCGGCACCGGTCCTATCCTTGTGTACCGCTCCACGGTTATTGGGTCGCTCTGGTCGCTGTCCAGCGTCGCTTCGTTGCGCACGGTCTGATTGGCCAATGAGGGGCCGGTGTAGACGTTGAACAGGATGCTCAGCTGCTCACCCGGTGCCAGATCGCCCACGTGCCACACGAAAGTGTCCTCGCCTATTCGTTCGTCGAAGGGCGGGAAGGATTCATGGTAGTAGGTGCGAGAGTCCTTGGTGTCGCTCACCACCACGTTTGTGGCCAACTCGGAGGTTGTGTTCTTGAGGATGAGCGTGTAGTGAACATCCCACGTAGCCGGCACCGGCTCAATCGGAAGGGCCAGCTTGGTTAGTTGCAGCAGCGGAATCGGTGTGTGGGTAGGCGTACCCGTATCCTGCGGCTCGAGTGTGGTCGTCGGAGTTTGTGTCTCGGCAGGCGTCACAGTGCCCGTGGAGCTCTGCGTGGCAGTCGGCGACGGACCGACGTAGTGGTACTGCACCACGAGCTTGGGTTGGTCGTCCCTGTCGCTTTCATTCGCAGCAAACGCGAACATGGCCGATGCTGCCGTTTCGTCTGCGTCCATCAGCAAAAGGCCGTGATTTGGGATCGTCCCGTCGAGCCAGCCCTGAACTGTCTCGGTGAGATCCACCTCGTACCGACGAGGCCCGCTGTCGGTGACAAAGGTGGCCCCGGGGACAGGACGGCGGTCTGCCACCGTGTCGTCGCATCCGGGCTGGGTCCAGGGAGTGCCGGCCTTGGCTTCGGTCCACGTGGCTTCACAAGCTGCCCAGTCTCGCAACACGGCGTACACCCCTGCGATGACAGAACCGGAGCCAAGCCACTTGCTGCCCCGTAGCTCGAGCGTGGCGCTGTCTACCGCAGTCTGTGCTGGTATGGAGCTCAGGTCGAACTGAATGAGTGAGCGTAATGCATCCGCCCATCCCACCGCCAGGACTGGAGACTCACAGGCCACCTGAGCGGGCCTGAGGCGGCTGATGTAGGTGTCCTGAGCGGGAAAGAGGGTAACGGCCTCACTGCCACCAACCAGGCGCTCCTCGGCAGCCGTGGTCGCGGCTCCTCCCCTGGCAGCCACCCCGAGCAGCACCGATGTGATGAGCACCAGTGCTGAGATAAACAACGGCATATTCTGGCCGCGGCGTGACCTGTCCATGGCAACTTCCTCCTCTGGATACTGAACGCCGACCTGCCCTCTACTCTTGGGACGCTGTTCAAAGGACCGACATACGGACTGGCCGAGGCTGATCGTTCGCTCCGAACCTTGGGCGCCAACAACGGCTTACTGCCAGTCTTGCTTTGACAGCCTGCACAGTATATGCTACACTGCCCTCGTCCCGCAAACATGCGACCACCGGCGCCGGCCTCACCGCGGAGGGCCCCCACCATGTCCTGCCCTGAGCGGCCAGCACACCGAGCCCGTTTGCGGGCAAGAGAGCCTGTGCCCATCGTCCACGCTACGTCAACTCCGGACGCCGAGCAACGATACAATCCCAGCCCCTTGGTGCAGCTAGAGACGTAGCTGCCTTTGCCAATGATAGGGTGGTGATGCCATCAAGCCACGGGCGAGCCCTCTACGTGCCAGTCTGACCATTGAACACAGCCCCTCAGCTGCGCTCAGCTGGGGCCGAACGGCCACTGGATTGGCGCCAACACCAAAGAAAGGAAGGATCATCTACCCAGACCCTCGAGCACACGAAGACCGGCGATGGCAGCCATGCTCACCTTGATTTCTGGCTGCCGGTTTGCGACACGGCATGGCCCGAGCTTGGACGAGTTGGAACCGCGGACCAGCGTCTCTCGGGCGACTCGCTCTCAGCGCTGCCCTGCCAGCCCCGGTGGATCCCCCTCTCCGATGGAGGCTCTCCTCTCCTTTTCCGGCAGTGCAATGCCGCCCCGCGCAGCCACCACTTTCAGATATGCAGAGCTTGTCTTGCCTCGAACAGAATCGCTTGGCGGCTTCAACGGCACGCACCCGCGTCCAGCTGGAGCCGTGCTAGGATGGAAAGGAGGAATGAATGAACAGAGCAAAGGTACTGCTGCTGGCCGTGCTCGTCGGCCTGCTGGCTGGCAGTGCGGTTGTCGGGTTGGGTCTGGCGCCAGAAATCAAGAGGTACGTCATTGCTGGCGGCGGAGGGCGAAGCGCTTCGGGTGGCTATGCAGTCGATGGAACGATTGGCCAGGCGCTGGTCGGCTCGTCTTCCAGCGGCGGCCTCCGGGTGCAAGGCGGGTTCTGGCCCGGGACGGGCCTGGCTCCGACCGCTGAGCCGACAGCCACAGCGACCGCCACTCAGACCGCCACGGCCACACCTACCGCAACACAGACCCATACGCGAACGGCCACGCCTACCGCAACACAGACCCACACGCGCACAGCCACACATACGGCGACCTCGACGGGCACGGCTACGGTCACCGCAACTCCGGAGGACCATGCGATCTACCTGCCCGTCGTCTTGCGCCAGTATCCATGACTATCGTATCAAGAAAGGAACACAGACCATGAAAACGCGAACAATCATCACCCTGACGACGGCCCTTGTGCTAGGCTTGATTCTCGCTGCTGGTGTTGCGATGGCTGGCCCGGCGAAAGATACTGAGGTGAGCAGCGCGGACCTCGTCAGCGCCAAGATCAGCTACCAGGGCCGGCTGACCGACGGAAGCGGCAACCCGCTGGCCGGCAGCCACAACCTACTATACGAGCTGTGGGATGCTCCCTCCGGCGGCGTCAAGCTGTGGGAGCAGACCACCAGCGGCGTCCAGGTCCAGGAAGGCTTGTTCTCGGCACAGCTGGACGTAAACCCGGAGCACTTTGCGGGGCAGGAGCGGTGGCTGGCCATCACGGTGGATGGGCAGCTCCTGTCTCCGCGCCAGGAGATCTTGCCCGCGCCGTACGCTCTCAGCCTGTGACCGGGGGCGGTCATAGTGGGAGACAGCGACTCAGGCCTCACGTCCGTGACCACTGGCAGCTACGGCGTCTGGGGCCAGAGTAGCAACTCCTCCTTGGGCGCTGGTGTCTTCGGTCTTAACTCAGGCGGCGCCGGCGATGGCGTGCAAGGTGTCAGTGAAGGGCGAGCAGGCATTGCCGGGTTCGGAAACGGACCGGACAGCTACGGCGTATACGGCCTGACCACTTCCCCGACCGGGGCCACCACCGGTGTGCATGGCCAGAGCGAGTCAGACTCGGGCATCGGTGTGCGCGGCTACGCCAGCGCGCCCAGCGGCCAAACTGTCGGCGTACTAGGTGAAGCGGAAGCTGATTCCGGCGTCGGGGTAGTAGGTTTGGCCCGGGCCGAGGTTGGTGAGACACTCGGCGTAATTGGCATCAGCGACTCCGATCTGGGCACCGGTGTTGCTGGTTCGGCACCCCTCCAGGGAATCGTGGGATACGCTTCTGGAGAGTCCGGCAATACGTACGGCGTACGGGGAGAAAGCGTTTCCACGGAGGGCCACGGCGGCCACTTTGTCAATACCAATGCCGTGGCCTGGGTAGACCAGGTAGGGCTGTGGGCGGGCAGCTTCATCAACAATGTCATAGAGGGACACGTGGTGGATGAGTTAGGCACGAGCGAGGAGCTGGTCTTCGAGGTGGACGTCAATGGCTACGTGTGGGCACGAAGCGCGTACCTGAGCGGCGGTGCGGACTTTGCAGAAATGTTGCCTGCTGCCGAGGGCGTGCAGGCCGGGGACGTGCTGGTCATCGCCGCGGACGGCACGGTCGAACGCAGCAGCGAAGCCTACCAACCGACGGTGATCGGTGTGTACTCCGCCAACCCCGGTTTCGTGGGCGGCAGCGCTGGTAGCCTCTCTGACGGCCAGGTGCCGGTGGCCGTCGTTGGCGTGGTGTCCGTCAGGGCCAGTGCCGAGAATGGCGCCATCCGGCCAGGCGACCTGCTGGTAGCTTCCTCGACGCCGGGACACGCCATGAAGGCCGATCCCAATCCACCCATCGGCACGGTGATCGGGAAGGCGCTGCAGTCGCTGGAGGGTGGCGGGGGTTTCCTCACGATGCTGGTGATGTTGCAGTAAATGCCAAGTGATGGTATACTGGCACAAATCAAAAAGGAGGGTCCGATGAAGGCTCACGAAGTTGAGTACGAGGTCTTTGGCGATGACATGCAGTTTGTGGAGATCGAGCTTGACACTGGTGAGACGGTCATCGCCGAAGCCGGCACCATGATGTACATGGAGGATGGCGTTGCTTTTGAGGCCAAGATGGGCGACGGCACGCAACCGAAGGCAGGCTTTCTGGACAAGGTGATTGGAGCAGGGAAGCGGCTGTTCACCGGCGAGTCGCTGTTTCTGACCCACTTCACCAATTCCGCTGAGGGGAAGCTGCATGTGGCCTTTGGTGCGCCCTATCCGGGCAAGATCATCTCCATCGATCTGGATGAGGCGAATGGCGAACTCATCTGCCAGAAAGACTCCTTCCTCTGCGCCGCATTTGGCACTGCACTGGACATCATATTCAACAAAAAGTTCGGCGCTGGGCTGTTTGGGGGCGAG
>JBFEPU010000031.1:0-15408 GCA_041549915.1 Anaerolineae bacterium
CCGCTGCCGGTCAGGTAGAAGCGCTCGATCGAAGCACAGCGTTCCGCGGGCAGCAACTGCTCGGCGTGTTGCAGAAAGGCTGGCAGGCATTCGCGGATCAACTGTGGCAGACTGTGGATTTGCTCCAGCATCGGCGTCGAACCGCTGGTCATGTCTGTTCCCTTTCTCCGTTGTGGTTGTGACTGCGCGACTTCCCGTCAGGGCGGAATTCTGGGACCTCGAGATACGAGTGGGCGTACCAGAGCCCTTGGGGTTGTATGCCTTCTGTTGGAGGGTAGCGCGGCGGTGCACGTGGCATGCTGCCCATGGAGATTCGGCACGCGCAACCTCGAAGATCCTGGTTCCACTAGGAGCCTATCCGAAAACCCAGCTGAGGCGGCTCCCACGCCGCCGGACTGCCGGGCGTGCCCCCCCACACAGCGGAGGGATGCTCCGCGAGGAGCCCGGCCCGCTGTCTTCGGATAGATACTAGGGTGCGACGAGTGCCTGTGCGATACGTCCTGCCACACGAGCGTTGTTGACCAGCAGGCTCCAGTTGGCCTGCAGGCTGCGCCCTGCCGTCAGCTCCGCAATTCGCGCCAGAAGGAAAGGCGTCACGGCCGCGCCGTGTAGGTCCATCTCATCGGCCTGACGTACCGCCTGCGCAATAGCCGCCTCCGCCTCCTCGCGAGGTAACTCGTCGGCTGCGGGCACAGGCACCACCACCAGCAACGCAGCTGGCAAGCCAAGATCGGCCTTGGACCGGGCAATGCCGACCAGCTCCTGAGGGCTGTCCACGCGTGCATCCACGGATAGACCGCTCTGGCGTGAATAGAAGGCTGGGAAGTGGTCCGTCTGATAGCCGAGTACGGGCACGCCGCCAGTCTCCAGCCTCTCCCGCGTGGCCTCCAGGTCGAGGAGCGCTTTCGCTCCCGAGCACACCACCACAAGCGGCGTGCGGGCCAGCTCTTCCAGATCGGCCGAGACGTCGGAGGGATGCCCACGATGAACCCCGCCAATGCCGCCGGTGGCAAGGATGCGTACGCCAACCTGGTGTGCGAAGATCATGGTCCCTGCGACCGTGGTAGCACCGTCAAGCCCTTGCCCGGTGACGATGGCCAAGTCCCGGCGGCTGCATTTGCGCACCCCCTTGCTCTTTGCCAGGTGCTCCAGCTGCGCTTCGTTCAGACCGACGGTCGGCTCACCGCTCAGAATCGCGATTGTGGCGGGGACCGCGCTCTCCTCGCGGACGGCTGCTTCCAGCGCGTGCGCCACCCTCAGGTTTTCCGGATAGGGCAGGCCGTGGCTGATGAGCGAAGATTCCAGTGCCACCACGGCCCCTCCCGCGTCCAAAGCGCGCTTGACATCAGGGTGTATGTGCAAGCTGATCTCCCTCCTGCCCAAGGCCTCTGATGGCCACGTCCTGCACGTGGGCTGCTGCCCGCTCCGCCATCTTTTGCAGTAGTTCGGCCGAGGGCGCGGTGGCGGGCCCCTCTCTCCCCCAGCCAACGGTCTCCCCGGGGCGAAAGCACTGCAGGTAGTAGCGGCTGGCGCCGGCGATGACCGTGGCGATGGCCTCAACGTCCTGCACCTCGACCAGCCCAGGGACGACGGTGGTCCGGAACTCGTAGTCAACCCGACCTTGCATGAGCAGTGCGATCGCCTGCTGCAGCCGCTTCGACTCCACCGGCACGCCAGCAGCCTGTACGTACCGGGCGAAGCTGCTCTTGATGTCCATGGCCACATAATCCACCAGACCGCGCTGCAGGCACTCGCGGAGCACTTGCGGCAGGTAGCCATTGGTGTCCAGCTTCACCGCCAAGCCGAGCTCTCGTACCCGCTCCAGGAAGGGCAGCAGTCCTGGCTGGATCGTCGGCTCCCCGCCGGTGAGGGCCAGCCCATCCACAAATCCGCGCCGCCCGGCCAGCCGATCCAGGACACGCTGTGACGGAATGTCCGCCAGCCGCTCGGGACGCAGCACCAGATCCACGTTGTAGCAGAACGGACAGCGGAAATTACACTCGCCGACGTACACCACGTCGGCGATGTGTCCGGGGTATTCAATCAGTGAGGCAGGCAGAAAGGCCTTGATTTGCATCAGAACCTTGTGGTCGTCGGGCTATGCCGGCATGCTCGTTCCAGTCTGGGTTGGCAGCCCCCGATGGACGTAAACCGAGCAAGGAGGGGTCGAGGCTCAGCCCTGGTCCCGCTATTTGCTTACCGCTGCCTTGACCGGGGGTTCGGGCGATCGCTGCTCTGTCTCCGCAAGCGCGTATGTCTTGCGCTCGGCGAACTCCTGTTGCTTACCTTCGTTCCAGTCCTGCACCGGCCGCAGGTAGCCAACGATTCGCGAGTACACCTCACACGGCACTCTCTTTTGTGGTTCTGAACCGGGCTTCTCAACGTTGTCTGACATGGTGCACGCTCCTAGCTTCGTGTCCAAGACCTGGCAGGTCTTGAAGTGTACTATTCAGCTATCACGGCCCAGCGCGCCAGCTCAGCAGTGCTATGGTCGTACGGACAGAAGCGGTGCTCGCCCGAGATGTATCCATGCACTGGGCAGATACTGAAGGTTGGCGTGAGGGTGAAGTAGGGCAGGTGATACCTCTCCGCAATGCGCCTCACCAGCAGGCGCGCCTGTTGCCAGTCATCTATCCGCTCGCCGATGAAGGCGTGAAACACAGTGCCGCCCGTGTACAGCGTCTGCAGCTCATCCTGATGCTCAAGGGCCCAGAACAGGTCGTTGGTGAAACCGACTGGCAGGTGGGTCGAGTTGGTATAGTACGGCGTGTCTGGCGTCCCGGCGACGATGATGCCAGGATACTGCGTCCTATCCGCTTTTGCCAGGCGGTAGCTGGCGCTTTCAGCAGGCGTGGCCTCCAGGTTGTACATGTGGCCGGTCTGCTGCTGGAACTCCTCCAGCTTGCCGCGCATGAACTGCAGGACTTGCACGGCAAAGGCGCGTCCCTCGGGTTGGTCGATCCCTGCCCCCAGAAAGTTGCGGCAGCACTCGTTCATCCCAACAATGCCTATCGTAGAGAAGTGATTGGCCCAATAGGACCCGAATCTTTCGCAAATCGCCTGGAGGTAGTGCCTGCTGTACGGGTACAGGCCGCGTTCGGTATGCTGCACAAGCACCTTGCGTTTGATCTCGAGTGAGGTGCGGGCGGCCTCCATCTTCTGCGACAGAAGATAGAAGAAATCGTCCTGACCGGTGGCCCGGTAGCCAATGCGCGGCAGGTTTACAGTCACCACGCCTATGCTGCCGGTGAGCGGATTGGCGCCAAACAGCCCCCCGCCTCGCTTGCGCAGCTCGCGATTGTCCAACCGCAGGCGACAGCACATGGAACGGGCGTCCTCAGGCTTGAGATCACTGTTGATAAAGTTGGCGAAATAGGGTATGCCGTACTTGGCTGTGGCCTGCCAGACCGGCTCCAGCACGGGATTGTCCCAGTGAAACTCCCTGGAGATGTTGTAGGTGGGGATGGGAAAGGTGAACACGCGGCCCCTGGCGTCGCCTTCCAGCATGACTTCCGCAAACGCCCTGTTGATCAAGTCCATCTCGAACTGGTAGTCGGCGTAGGTCTCCGTTTGGGGCGAACCGCCCACAATCACTGGCACATCCATCAACGTGCTGGGCGGCGTGAGATCCAGCGTGAGGTTGGTGAAGGGGGTCTGGAAGCCCACGCGGGTCGGAACATTGATGTTAAAGACAAACTCCTGCATAGCCTGCTTGACAGCGCCGTACGGCAATCCATCGCTGCGCACAAAAGGGGCCAGCAGTGTGTCAAAGTTGGAGATGGCTTGCGCGCCAGCCGACTCTCCCTGCACAGTGTAGAAGAAGTTGACCAGCTGCCCCAGAGCCGTGCGGAAGTGCTTAGGGGGTTTGCATTCCAATTTGGCGGGCACGCCGCCAAAGCCACGTAGCAGCAGGTCCTCCAGATCCCACCCACAGCAATACGTGGCCAGCATGCCCAGGTCGTGGATGTGAAAGTCGCCCGCACTGTGACCCTGGCATACCTCGGCTGGATAGATCTTGTTCAGCCAGTAGCGGGCCGCAATGCTGGAGGCCACGTAAAAGTTCAGTCCCTGCAGCGAGTAGTTCATGTTGGCGTTTTCGTTCACCCGCCAGTCGGCGCGCTCGACATAGTCGTCCACCAGCTTCATAGCGTCGAGCAGAAGCCTGGTGGTATCGCGCACCTGGGAGCGCTTGTTGCGATACAGGATATAGGCCTTGGCAACCTCAACCTCGCCCTCCAGAATGAGCACTTCCTCGACAATGTCTTGGATCTGCTCAACGTGAGGACAGGCATCGGTTCCATGGCGCTTCACCAGGAGCTCGACAACTGTCTGCGACAGGGCCTGAGCATGCTGCTCGTCGTCGCCTCGCCCGACCGCCTGATAGGCGCGCAAGATCGCCGCATCAATTCGCTTCCGATCAAAGGGTACGGTCCGGCCGTCCCTCTTCTGCACGGAGGTGATGAGGGCGGTTGAATGGGGTTTGTGTTCGAGCTGGGGTTCAGTCACGTTGGTCATTGGCTTCTGTCGACGTGGCCGCAAAGTATGATGGCCCGCGCTGCGCTACGGGGGCGCTGCGCGAACTCGGGCTAGGGTGTCCTGGCCTTTTTCCTCCGCCTGCGCTTGGTTCTGCTACTGTCCGCTTTCCACTTGCGGAACTCGTTGATCTCCTCGCTGAGCCCATCGATATCCTCGAAGCGGCGGTAGACGGAGGCAAAGCGCACATAGGCCACGTCATCGAGAGCGCGCAGTCTGGCCATCGCCATCTCGCCAATCTTCTTGCTGTCTACCTCGGCTTTCCCCAGGGTGTAGAGGTCGTTTTCGATTTGGCTGACCAGACCCTCGATCGTCTCCTGGGAGATGGGGCGCTTGGCGCAGGCCTTGTGGATACCGCGGTACAACTTGTCACGGTCGAAGGCTTCCCTGCGGCCATCAGTTTTCACGACGGCCAGACTGCCCGATGCGAGGCGCTCGTACGTGGTGAAACGCTGTCCGCAGCGAAGGCACTCCCGACGGCGACGTACGGTGTCTCGCATCTTTCGACTGTCAACGACGCGGGAGTGACCTTTCTGGCAGTACGGACAGCGCATGGCGGTTCACCTCCAGAGCACGAGACCGATGAATGCAATGAGTACTATAGGTTGCGTCGGAAACCACGAATGAACACTACATATGGTGACAGGACCATAGTCTAGCACAAAACTCGGCTCTTGGCAAGTCGCGGATGACTGAATCGGTCATTCTTCTTAAGGTTGTCACTACCACTGGAATGATCGAGGCCCACCAGGCCCTGGTTCCGCTTCCCGCTGCATGCACAGGCTTCCTGCTGCCGGCAGCACGATGCATGCACTGGCTCGCTGAAGGCGCGATTCGTGCGGGTTCACGCCGCACCGGCAGACTTCCAAGCAGGCAGCCGTCGGTCGGGCTGTCAGCTATTGGGCGGTGAGCCCAGACGTCAGGTAAGCAGCGCCCGGCACGTCTTAGTAGTGGATACCCGATGAGCGGGAACTCGCTTCGACTCAGTACGAGCGCCTGTAGAAGGCTGGTGCTGGGCAGTGCGCCGGCAGGGTGACTCTGCCCAACGCTTACGCCACACACTGTCCGTTGCGCTCGGCTGCCGGTCAGGAAAGGGCGTTCCCTACCACTTCGTGCCCAAGCTGCTGCACTTCCCTGGCTGATCTGCCGCCTGCGAGGGGCTGCTTCAGATCCGCAACCAATGCAGTATTCTGGAATCTCTTATTCTTGTTCCAGTCCCAAGAGGCGTGCGCAGTGCCCAGGCGGCAGCATCCGAAAGGACGAAGGAGGTAGCATGAATCGCAGTCGAGCAGTGGAGCGCTTCTGGCTTGCCGTGCCAGTCCTGCTGTTTTTTGCAGCGTCAGCGACGGTGGCGGCGGCAGCCATATCTGGTCTGTCGGTGGGATTGGTCACAAATGACCAAGGCAGCGTCGGTGGGCCAGGCCGATCAGATTCGTCGGCCGTGGCACTACCGGCCATGCGGGATGCGGTTGGGGGCATGGCTCACAATGACACTACCGGCGTTTCAGGCAGCCACTACCACGGGGGACCGCTGACCTCAGAGAGTGGCCCGTTTGAGTTCAGGGCTGCGGATTTGGCTGCACAGATCACCATCATCAAGGATGCCGAAGCCGCGGATGGCACGGACTTTGGCTTCGAAGGTGACGGCGGCCTGGGGAGCTTTACCTTGGACGATGCCGACCCCGATGACAGCGACGGTATTGGGGACACCATCAGCTTCGCGGACCTAGCACCCGGCACGTATGAGATCCGGGAGTTTGTTCCGCTGGGCTGGGAGCTGAGCGACGTCACGTGCACCACCAATGACGCGCAAGACACGACAGAGTTCGATGCGGACACCGCTGCGGTGGTCATCGATCTGGATCCGGGAGAGGACATCGTCTGCACATTCCTCAATCTGGGCCAGCCGATGCTGTCCATCGACAAGGACCGACCCTACGGTGACGTACGAGCCACGTGGACCTTCTGGTACAGGATCTGCGTCAGGAACACCGGCACGTCGCCGGCCGTCGACATGGTGGTTGAGGATCAGCTGCCGCCCGAAGTGGCTCCGTGGTCCGTCAAGCCCAGCCACGGTGGAGAGTACGATCCCGACACGCACACAGTGACCTGGCACCGTCCGATCCTGGGCGTAGGCCAGCAGGCCTGCGTATGGATCGAGGCAAAGACCTTCTCTACGATGGCGGAGCAGACCATGGTGAACGGGGCGTGCGTTGAGGCAGCGAATGCGGCAGAGCCAGTGTGTGACACGGACGAGGCGTACATCTACCCGCCGCCACCGCCACCGCCGCCAACACCCACCCCGACGCCGCAGTGCCCTGACACGTATGAGCCCAACGGGGACTTTGACCGGGCATGGGTGGTGGTGCCCGGCACTTACGAATCGTACATCTGCTGCCAGTCGCCACAGGATGCTGACTACTTTGGTTTTTCGGCAGGCGCAGGTGATCAAATCGAGGTGTGGCTGACCAGTCTCCCGGCCAACTATGAACTGTGCCTGTTCGACCCCGACCGCACGGAGGTGGAATGCTCCACCCAGGCTTCCACAGCGAGCGAACACATACAGCACACAGCCCAGCAGTCCGGGGAGTATTCTGTGTGGGTCTATGGCTTCCCGGAGACGGTCTGTGACTCGGGCGATCCGTATACCCTGCGCATTGAGGTAACCGAGCCAACCCCAGTCCCGACGGCAACCCCAACCACGGGTGGCATCGTGGCCTGTGTCTGGGAGGATCTCAACGGCAATGGTGAGCGCGACACAGGTGAGCCCGGCCTGCAAGGCGTGCTGCTCGTGGTCACGGAGGACGGGGACGACACTCGCATCATTGGCACCTGCAGCACTGGTGCCAGCGGCTGCTGCACTTTCGCCGATCTCGACCCTGGAACCTACACCGTCACCGCCGGCGCCGTGCAGGGCTTTTTCTTCACCACACTGCCCAGCGAGGAGCTTGAAGTCTCCGCTGGCCTGATGAGCCAGGTTTCTTTCGGCGCGCGGCAGTGGTTCAGGATCAGGCTGCCGGTGGTCTTCAAGACATGGCAATAGACGCGATAGGCGCAGGCAGCGCGAACTGCGATGGTTCTGTGACGCAATCCCTGAGCAAGCCCCCACCGCTGGGGCATCGGGGCGTACAACCAGCGGCTGCGCCAGAATCTCGCCGGTCTTGCGCCTGGATGCTCCGGATCCAGACAGACGTGGAAACCCGATCTCCCGAAGGCGCCCTCGCGCCAGGCGATAGGAGAGACCGGGTTTCCTTTTATGGTTGGCGTCGGAGCCTGACGACGTGCGTGGCGGTGAGGCTCACCCGGTGGGGAATCGCGGGGAGAATGCGCAGGTCCCAGCGCCAAAGTCGCGTATGTAATCGGCTGCCTTGCCGTCTTAGTCGATGGAAGGTATCTGTAGTATAGCTATGCGGTCGCTGAGTGATATCACTTCTTGTCAGCCAGAGACCATTGAGCCCCGCCTTCAGTTGAAGGCACCAGCCGCATCGTCGGCTGAACTGGCTACGAGAACAGTCGTCGTGAAGGAGGTGATGCCTACTGCTGTAGACTGTCATTGGAGGAGCGTCATGGCACCTCGCTGAACCGGCAGGCATTCCAGAGGTCTCACAACAGCTGCCGGGCCTGAACGGCCACATGCCACAGGGGTCCTGCGTTGTGGGGGTAGGTAAAGGGGGACCTACCCATTGTCAGCTGCTGTGCTTCACGAGGCACGGCCCGATGTCTCCTTCGCTGAGGATACACCTGTGGTCTGGAGCAGCGCGCAGATCTCACTCGGCCCGCTCGCTGGTCGCGAACGCCTATGGCGCTGAACGGGGAACACCTTGGTCGTTCCCAATCATAAAACGCAAGGAGGAGAACAAGTGAGAAAGTACATTAGCCTCGGTGTGGTGACTATTCTGGTGGCTCTTGTAGTGGCCGGGCTCGCCTATGCTGGAACAGGACAGCCCGCTGCCAAGGCCACGGCAGATGTCAGCGACATCACCTTGATCGACGAGACTGACGCGATCGGCTGGACCACAATCCTCTCCAACACGATCAAGACACCGAACCAGAAGGAGCTGTTCATAGACGTCTCCCTGGAGTGTGGTCTGTACACCGATACCAAGGTGGACAGCCTGGGCGGCTATCTGGACAGAGCCGAAGCCGAAGCCTCGGTGCAGGTACAGGTATTGATCGATGGCCAGCCGGCTTTGCCAGGGTCGGTGACGTTCTGCAAGAGGTCACAGATCCTAGAGGCGGAGTTCATGGGCTTGCTCACAGACGACGAGGGCAACGTTTGCATTGAGGTGACCGAAGTGTGCGCGGACCTTCTGGACCCCGCCACCTGTGAGCACGTGGTCACCATCGACGAAGATTGCCTGCGCCCTGAGACCCTGCGGCTGATCCTCGAGACCATGAACGCCAATTCGTTCAACTTCATCGCGCCCAATCTCACGCCAGGGACACATGAAGTTGAAGTGCAGGCCAAAGTCGAATCGTTCGTCGAATCGACGCTCGACAGCGGCGCGAAGGTGGGCGAGGACTTTGTTGCGGGAGACACCACACTAACCATAGACAAGGAAAAGTTCAACGACTACGTGGCGCCCTTCGTGATCATCATTGAGGACGAGAAGCTTCTGGTCACCAACGTGGCCGGCAAGGACCTGACGGTGGAGCGAGGGCATGACGGGACTAGCGACGTTAACCACGCCGAGCGAACTCGCATCTACGTCCCGGAGGGAGCCGAAGCCACTGGGACAATAGGCAAGGGCTCGGTAACCGTTGAACTGGTCAGGATGATCAAGGGCGAGGAACCCTTCGAACTGGAGTAGGAGGACCGCGTCGCCACTAGTGGCAGCATTCTCCTACCCTGACCCGAGGAGCAGGGCCAGCTGGCCCTGCTCCTTTTGGTGCGTGCCAGATGGATTGTGTGCCCAGAGGTGCTAGGCTTCTGTGGGCCGCGATGGATGGACCTGGTGGATGGCTGCGGCTCCCCCCTCTCACCCCTCCCACCTGTCTACCGACCACCAGCCAATGCGCGAATCCTCGCCGGCATCCTGGATCACCGACAGATCGTACACCCGTTGCCGAAACTCCGTCACCCGCGCCCAACCCCACTTCCGCAGGTCCTCCGGCGCCGTGCCCCCGATCGTCACGGTGTCCACCTTGTCACGAGCCAGCGACACCGAGCAGTAGCCGGCCGCGCCGATCACCAGCGCCGACTTTTCCGCATCGTTCAGCGTCGTAGCCGAGGCGCCATCCAGACCGTTCAGCGTCTGCACCTTGTCGTAGAAAATCCGCAGGTCGTAGGTGTCATCGGGGTCCTCGTCCCCCTCCAGGTACAGCGTCGTGTCATCCAGCATCCGCCACTTGCAGGGGTGCGCCTTCTTGTAGGTGTCATCCGTGCTCAGGTAGGGATACCAGACCTCTACGACCTCAACCAGCCCCGAGATCGAGGACAAGCTGTACTCGTACTGACCGTCAACAGCGTCCAGAGTCGCCACCGCCCGCGCCGGCAGGGCAACACTCAGCTCGTGCAGCGCGATCCGCAGAGCGTTGTCGATCTCGCTGGTGCTCCAATCCGCGTTGCTGGCATCCTTCAGGTGGTCCTCGATGCGATCCCTCAGATCCGTGTGGTCTGTCATTCAGTCACAACCTCATGCAGTGAAACCACCAACGGGACCAAACCACCGCCCATTGATGGATACAGCGGTACACAAGGCCGGCGAAAGTGACCGCCGGCGAAGCCGGCCCCACTCAAGCCCATCGCCGCGCCGAGGACCTGAGAGCTGCTCTTGACGCGACCGCTACCGCCACCGCTTACCCTGCTGGCACCACCACACAACCACGATCGACACCGCAAACGCCAGCAGCACCGCCCACGAGGCGCCTGGGCTGTCGTATTCCCTCATGGGATCAGGCCTCCCATCGTCCCAAACTCGCCCAGGATGCTCAAAGTCTGGTCCAGGTACATCTCCAGCAGGGCAACCTTCGCCTCCAGTCGCTGCAACCTCGCCCACAGGTCCGGCTCCGCCGTCCCGGCCGGATCCAAAGTCGCCGTCGGACGCCCAGCAGGCGTCCATGTGGGCTCGGGAGTAGACCCCACAGGCTCCACCTGCAGCTCCAGGGAGCAAGCCAAACCAACGGCGATCAGCATTACGCCAACCACCAGGATTCGTTTCCGCCAGGAGACGAAACGAATCCCCACAGACCCGCCACACGCACCTTTGCCGTGCCCGTCCCCGTGTCGCACCGTGCCCGTCCCTGCGTCGTTGCGTTCCCTCACGATCCAGGCTCCCCGGCCGACCAATCGGCCGCGTTGACCATAAGATGCGCCCGCGCTGCGGCACCGCTCCACTCCCACCGATCACCCGCGCAGAACACCGTCACCCGCTCCCGCAGCTGCTCTCGCACCTGCGCCGGCGTGTACTTGCCGCCCAGCGCCACGCTCACGTACTTGCACAGCCGCCCCAGGTCCTCCGCGTCCAGGTCGCGCGCGTCGAAAACAGCCTCCACGAGGACCTTGCTGCGGTCCAGCGACCACCGCCAGTGAAGCCGCTCCGCCGGCTGTGAGCTCTCCGCCCGCTTGTCCCACACAGAGCGCAAAGCCTGCAGCACCGTTGACCACTCGTTCGTCGTCAGCGCAGCAGGCTTCTCTATCAACACGTATCCATGCCATGTCATCTTGCCAGCTCCCCGCAAGGCATGCTACACCACCGCCAGAGCTGCTACCTCCGAGGCCGAGAGAGGCGTGTTCCACAGCGCAACGTGCGCAATCTTCCCATGCCAAGGCTCGTCGCAGCCACCGCCCACGTTCTGCGCCCCGATCGCACAATACTTCGAGTCTGGCGACCCCGACCACGTCTCGACCGTCGTCTCTACCACGTCTACCTGCGACCCGTTCAGGTACCGGATCAGCTGGTTCCCGCTGTCGCTCCACGTCATCGCCGTGTGGTTCCATCCCAAGTCGCTCATGGTATAGTCCAGCCGCTGCTGATCCCCGTTCGCCTTCCGATTGAACGTGAACGTGTTGTTTGGCGAGTTCTTGTAGAGGCCGAGCCAATTGCTGCTGTTCACGTAGAACAAGACCACGTCGTTCTGGCTGCCATCCGTCCACACTGCGGCCCCATTCACGATCCACCACGCCATCAGCGAGCCCTCGTTGCCGTTGAAATCCGCCACAAACTCAGCCGAGTACAGGTCAACATAGTCGTTCGCCCCGTCGAAGTACGGGCAGGTGCGCCCGTCTCCGATCCCCGACTGTCCCAACGTCACGCCGGTGTACGACCCGTCGTTCTCCTGGCTGCTCTGGTCATCCGCAGTGGAGCCGGACGCCTCCCACAGCGGCCAGTAGCCGATCAGGTTGCCAGGCTGCGTCGCAAGCAGCCGCGCAGAATACGCCACCCCGCCGGCATACGAGGCTATCGCCAAGCGAGTCCGAGGGATCAGCAGCCCGCACATCGCCTAGTCCTGCAGGATGCCGAACCGCAGCACCACGCCCGAGGCAGTGTAGGTCCCCGCTCCGCGAGAAACGACCCCCACGTACAGGCTGGTGCCAGAGGAAACCTCGACCACCAGGCTCAGGTTTGCCAGCGACGCCACCCGAACACCGCCCATATCGTAGTAGTCGCCAGACCCAACCTCGATCTTGCCCAGGATCTTGGCCGCGTTCGCGTCGCTGACCGCCACAGCCGAGTTCTCCGTGCCCAGGCTCCCGCTGCTGTCCAGCAGGTACACGTCCATCGCTTGCCCCTGGTCATCCTTGTCAACCACCACAAGCGACTGAACCACACCGCTGCCGCCGGCCACCCGGATGGCCGCGGCCAGCTCCTGAATGTCCGCCAGCACGTCCCCATCGGCGTAGGCGTCCGTGTCCAGCGACAGCGTCAGATCCTTGACTACGCTGTGGCCACCCACAGGCAGGCCCGGCACCTCCGTGCCGTCCACGCCCGCCCCGTTGAGCAGGTCCGCCATTTGCTCCGTCACCGTCTTGTACCAATCAGTCCATGCCATCAGAAGCTACCCTCCACAAACCGCCGCTGCAGTCCATACACCAGCTTGATAGCCTGGTACAGCAGCTCCCACTCCTCCGACGTGTACACCGCCCGGCAAGCCAGCTCCGCAGCGTGCTTGGTGGCAAACCGCCCCACGTAGATCACGCACACCGCATCCCAGCAGCCAGGCTTGCGCTCCGTGACCGCCACCCCGACCTATCCCGCCTTCTGCTTCGCCCTCGGCTTCGCCTTCGACCTCCGCGCCGGCTTCGCCACCTCCGCCGAGGCAGCCCGCAGCTCCGCCACCTCCGCCTGAAGCTCCGCTACCTCCGCCTCAAGCCGCGTCACCTCAAGCCCGAGCTCACCGTAGATCTCGACCGCCCGCTGAACCTCCGACCGCAGCGACCGCAGCTCCGAACTCCCGCCACCGACCATCTTTCCTCCTTGTGTGTTGCGCGTGGTTGGCTGCGTGCTCCCCACTTGTCCAGCCGCGGATGCGCGCCCCCCGCTATCAACGCTGACCCGATACGTGCGTGATTGGCCGGTAAGAGCCGCGCGCCCAAAGGGGCCCGGCCGCGGATGCGCGCCCCCCGCTATCAGCAGCAACTCACAGTCAGAGAGCCGCCAGGGTATTCCCACCAGGAGAGACTCAAAACCTATCAGGGAATTCTAAGACGGCCCCCCAACCCCCCATAGACGGCCTAAGCAGCTTCTTCAGCCAAGTCGCGACTTCAGGCCGGCAGGCACCCGGTCATCGCCGATCCCAAACGCTCCCCGAGCCACAAAAGCAGCTACAGCGCGCGTGTAAAGTTCACCAGCGCACCGTAGAACGTAAAGTCTGTCGTCGCAGCCTTGGTGATCGACAGCTCGACGTGGAACGCCTCGTTGTCAGCGATGAACGCAGCAGTGGACGGCGTCAGCGTCACCTTGTGCTCGTCCGCAGAGTACAGCTGCGCCGCCGTGTGATCGGACGTCGTGGTCACTTCTGCGGCGCTGGGAATGGTGCCGTCCGCTGCAAGCGTCGTTTTGTACAGCTTGCACGAGGCAGCCGTGCCGGCAACGTCCAGGTCATAGTAGAGCTCTATGCTGGTCACCTTCATCCCGCGGCTTGATGCGGTCCGACCCAACGCGTGCGGGATCGGAACCACGATCATAGCCGCCTCCGCCGTGGTCTGCGGAGACTTCATCGCCGGCACGTTGCTGCTCAGATCCCGCACAAACGTGTCAGTCGCTGCGTAGCAGTCGCACTCAAACGGCGAGACGAACAACACCCCGTCCGTCTGCCCGCTTTCCTCAGTCACCTTCTCCGCTCGAACTTGCATCTCGCCTCCTACTGTACCCGCGTGTAGATGATGTACACCGTCGCTGCACCTGCCGCCGGCGAAGTCCCGCCAATCGTGATGTCGATTGTCTCAGCAGCACCCGACGGAGCGTACACAAAGTCACTGTCCACCAGGTACGCGCCCTTGGTAGCTGCCAGCTGGCCCTGCCATCCAGCCGCAAAGCCAGTCCCCTCCGTGTCAGCCGCCTGCAGCTCCGCATCGACCAGATCGAGCAGCCCGTTGTCATCGTTGCCGTCCCCGATCTTCAGCGTGCAGTCATCACCGGTGCAGTCGAAGTTGCTGCTCACCTTGATCAGCACGTCGTGCACGATCCAGATCTCACCGTCCGCAACCGTCCACAACGCGCCGCTCGAAGAGTACGTCACAGCCACGTCCGACACCGTCGGCAGCATCACATGCTCAGTGTCAAACGCCGACTTGTAGCCAGACGCGCCGCTAACCGTCACTACCCCGGTCACCGTGATGTTGTTGGTCGCAGCCAGACCGAACACCGTCCCCACGTCAGCCGTGAAGTCATCCGTGATCGTCGCGTCATCCGTGCTGGTCAGCTGCTCCCCCTGCACCGTCCCCGTCGCAGTCACGGCGGAGAAGTGCGTCACGCCCTGCGCCCGCAAGAACAGCGGATCCCGCAGGTAGCCGGCCAGCAGCACCACCAGCAGCGCGCCCAGCAGCAGCTTGACGCCAACCGTCACCAACCGCTCAAAGTCATCCATGGTCACCTGTCCTTGATCCGCTTCTTCTTCAGCTGGCCGCGCACGTACCGGCTCGGCAGCACCTGGTCATAGCCAAGCAGCGCCAGGATCGCCACCAGCGCAGCCACCAGCGCCTCACGCAGTATGGGCCACACGATAGGCCAGATCGTCTCCCAATCCACCGTCAGTCTCCTTTCCTCCGCTCCCAGGCGGAGATCAACAGGCTGCCCAAGATCGCCAGGTTCTCAATAGCGAACAGCAGCGCCAGGCCAACAGCCACGTCACGCCACACCGAGCTAGGTCACGTTCTGTTTGTACAGCCCGCGATAGTCGCCCACGCCGACAGCTGTGATGAAACGCGCCTTGATGCGCATCTCGTCGTTGGTGAACATGGATCCAACCGTTTCCTCGCCCGCCGTGTAGACCTCGGGCACAGACCCGAACCGGTAGCCCACCGTGATGTGAGGAACAAACCGCGGATCAGCTGCAGCAGCCCAATCGTTCGCATCGGTCCAGTCAGGAACGGTGATCACCCGCGCGGATCCACGCCGCACGTTGGCGTCGTTGTCCGCAGTCCCCGGCTCGCCCTCGCTCTGGAAGATGGTCAAGGCTGTTTTCTCCAGCTCGATCGGAACCAGGCAAAACGCCGGCCGGATCCCCATCCGCTTGGAGCTGGTGGCCTCCGTCTGCTTGTACATCGCCTGCACCACCGCATCCCAGGCAGCAGCGCTCAAGGCTGTCGTGCCCACGTTGCCGTAGTTGCTGTCAAACAGCCGGTACGTGGACTGGCTGCTCGGCCAGTACGGGCCCACACCGCTGTTGTCCGTGAACAGAGCCGAGACGAGGCTGCTCAAGGTTCGATAGCCG
>JBFEPU010000032.1:0-15345 GCA_041549915.1 Anaerolineae bacterium
AAGTAGCCGGATTCAGAGGCAGCGGCTGGGAGGTTGGTGAAGGTCGCTCACACTGCGGGCTGTCCCCCAAGATGGACCCATCTGGCTGGGCCAGACACCCCAGCTGTCAGCCTTGAAGAACGTTTGTCCTCTCCATGCGAGTTTGATCGCATGCCCTGCCCGACAGTCGTGAGCCGCACGCATTGACCCGCGCTTGCGGTCCGTCAAAGGCTGGTCGTCAGCACCACCCCAACTACGAGGTTCATTCAATGAGACTATCCGTACACCTGCTGCGCTCAGACGATGAGACACTGAACCAGCTACGGGACAAGCTGCATCCAGATATCACCCTCAGCACAGGTCCGGACGCTCCTGTGCCCGCCGAGTATGACATCCTGGTCGCTGGCCGACCTGCGCGCGAACACATCACCGCCAGCCCCAATCTGCACGCACTGATCATACCTTGGTCTGGCATGCCAGAGTCCACGCGCCAACTGATGCTGGAATTCCCACAGATCGCTGTGCATAACCTGCACCACAATGCTCAGCCCGTTGCCGAACTCGCTTTGGCCCTGCTACTCGCAGCTGCCAAGTTCCTCATCCCCATGGACCGGGCGTTGCGATCCGATGACTGGACACCGCGCTACGAACCCAGCCCGGCTTTGCTCCTGGCAGGCAGGAAGGCCCTGATCTTGGGTTATGGTGCTATCGGCCAGCGAGTCGCCCGGCTGTGCCTTGCCCTGGGAATGGAAGTGATGGCCCTGCGCCGCCGCTCAGGAGCAGGCGCTGGTGGCGGGATATGCTTTGCTGCGCTCGAATCGCTGCCCGAACTCTTGCCTCAGACCGATGTCCTTATCATCTGCCTGCCGCACACGCCGGAGACGAGCGGCCTAATAGGTGTGCAGGAGCTGGGGCTTCTGCCGGCACACGCAGTGCTGGTCAATGTCGGACGTGACAGCCTCGTGGACGAGGCGGCGCTGTACCACGCCCTGCGTGAAGGAAGGCTGCACGCTGCCGGGCTGGATGTTTGGTACAACTATCCCCCGGACCAGTCCGCGCGCACTCGCACGCCGCCGTCCGCCTACCCGTTCCACAAGCTCGACAACGTGGTGATGAGCCCTCATCGGGGTGGGCTGTGCAGGGAGACGGACGCACTGCGCGTGACGCACTTGGCCGCTCTGCTCAACTCAGCAGCAAGGGGGCAGGCGATGCCCAATCAGGTAGATGTGGAGGCTGGATACTAGTGGTCAACACAACCTGCTTACCCCGCCATCCCGGGGAGCAGTTTCTGCTGCTCTGGCCAAAGGCTGCGCGGATCGACGGTCGGCAGGCCAAGCAGATGTCTCAAGCGACTGACCGTGGCTGGCGCATGGCCCTCATAGTGATTGTTCACATAGACGAAGATGTGCTGGAGCTGCCCGGCGAAACCTTTGATGGTGCGGGCCAGTGCGGCCAGCTCTTCTGAGCGATCCCGCTGAAGCCGGCCAAGATAGGTGAACTGATCGTGGAAGCCGACCAGCCGGAAATAGGCAAAATCAGCAGTGGTCTCGGCAACCGGAGGCAGGTCTTGCCAGTGGTTGATGCACCAGCCAACCCGAAAGTCCCTGAGGAGGTTCAAGACGCTTTCGCTGTGCCACGACCTGCTCCGGAACTCAACAGCGAACCTCGGCCCGCGAGGTAGCAGGGCCAGAAAGGCGCCCAGCCTGTCCTCCATGCTTCGGGTGAAGGAGCGTGGGAACTGAACCACGATGGCCCCAAGCTTGTCACCCAATAGGCCAATCCTATCCACGAAGCTGGCGACCTCTTGCTCCACGCCCAGCAGTTTCTTCTCATGGGTGATCGATTGGGGCATCTTGGCTGTGAAAGTAAAACCGGGCGGCGTGCGCCGGGCCCAGGCCAGCACCGTGCGCGCAGGTGGAATGGCATAGAATGTGGTGTTCAACTCTACAGAGTCGAACACCTGCGCGTAAAAGTCCAGAAAGTCACGCTGGGGAAGGCCCGGCGGGTAGAAAGTCCCGACCCAGTCCCGCGGGCTAAAGCCCTGAACGCCGATGTGGATGCCGGCGGACGGTGCCCGGGCCTCGCCCGACGGTTCGAGATTCGTGCCTGCCACGGTTGCCACGTCCACCCACTCCTGAAGTCAGCCTGCAGACCGCACGTCCTGAAGTGCCGTTGCCCAGTTACGGTGCTTTGTATCCGACATGTCGCAGTGCAACCTCATCACGACGCCATTTGCGTCGCACCTTGACCCATAGATCCAGGTATACCTTGGTGCTTAGCATACGCTCGATCTCTTGTCGTGCCGACATGCCGATCTGTTTAAGCATCTTGCCCTTGGCGCCGACAACGATTCTCTTTTGCGAGTCCTTCTCAACATACACGGTCGCTGCGATGTACGTCAAGTCCGGCTTTCGCTCCTGGAACTCATCGACCACCACGGCAACTGCGTGGGGCACTTCTTGGTGCAGCAAGCGCAGCACCTGCTCCCGGATCAGCTCGGCAGCCAGAAACCGCTCCGTGAGATCGGTGACTTGACCTTCAGGATAGTAGCGTGGTCCGAAGGGCAGGCGCTCGATGACGAGCATCAGTAGCTTGTCCAGGTTGTCGCCACACGTGGCCGAGGTCATCATCCATTCGTCGACACCACCGAGCGCCAGGTACTGCTGGGTGTGCGGCTGGACCTTGTCCGCTGCCAGCAGATCCATCTTGTTCAACACCAGAATCACGGGAGCTCGACACCCACGTGCCAGGAACTGCGACACGAGGCGATCCTCTTCGGTTGGGGGAACGCTGACGTCGACCAAGAACAGCACAACATCTGCGTCAGGGACTGCATGTTGTGCGGTCTTGACCATGTGCTCGCCCAGCCTGTGCAACGGCTGGTGGATGCCCGGCGTGTCCACGAAGACAATCTGGGTATCGGGTTGGGTCAGAACACCACGGATTTGATTGCGTGTGGTCTGCGGCTTGTGCGAGACAATCGCGATCTTCTGCCCCACGTAGGCGTTGAGCAATGTCGACTTGCCCACGTTCGGCCGTCCCACCATAGCGACAAAGCCGGAACGATGGTCAGGTGGAAGTTCTGCCTGGGGGGATCCGTTGTCTTTAGACATCTGACTTCCCAGCCGCGGTCTCCGCACGAGAACCACGCAAGGTGAGTTTCCGCCAGGACAGGACAACACCACGCATGGCCTGTGCCTGCTGTGTCTGCGTGAGCCTACCCAATTGGCGCTGGCTCCCAGAGGCGGCAGAACGCGCACAAATCCGGCGCCGTCGTAGGTTGCCCGCAGCGTGTACACTCACCCATCTCTATGGCCCTGGTTTGGTCAGGCAGCAACCGTCCCTCCTGCCGTGCTTGCAGAAAGCTCAGGTAAAACTGCTGCTTGGCGCCGGGTGAACGCTCCTCCAGTTGGTTGAGCAGCTCCTTGTACAACAGAGTCGTAGCCCCCTTGGAATAGGGGCATTCCTGGTAGATGTAGTCAATTCCACGCAGCAGAGCATAAGCAGCCATCTCGCGTTCATACAATCGGATCAGTGGCTTGACCTTGCGCGCCAGTTTGGGATGGCTGGCAGGCAAAACGGGAGCTTGGCGTGCCAGGTAACCCGTGGACCAGTGCAACACGTTCTGGAAGAGTACTGCGGCCTCGTCGTCGACGTTGTGACCGGTTGCGATGGCTCCATAACCGCCCTCACAAGCGAGCTGATTCATCGTGTGCCGCTTGATCAGCCCGCAAGTTCCACACGTGCTGCGACCACGCTTGCTGCGTGCCACCTCGGGAATCGACATCCCGAATTCGGCGGCTACCTTGATCACCATGAAGGGTGCGCCCCTTTCGCTAGCAAAGCTCTCAACCTTCTTCTGCGACACCCCGGAATAGTCCCCATCTGGGATGCCGAGATGGATGTACAGGCCCTCAACGGAATAGCCCAGGCGCAGCAGGATATCCCACAGACCCAGGCTGTCCTTCCCTCCCGAGACGGCAACCAAAACACGGTCGTCAGGCGAAAACATGCCAAACTTCTCAATGGCACGTTGCACCTGCAGCGGCACCCACTCCAAGAAATGATCCTTGCAGAGGGCCAGCCGATGCTGACGCATATTGATGACCGCAGTCTCGCCACATTTCTTACACTTCATGCCCATCGCACTGCACCCATTTCATCCCCAGGCCGCCGCTACTTCTGACGTTGCGACAGTCCCCTATCCTCCAGAGACCACCGAAATCAGCTTTATGGTATCATCACCGGCGATGATCACGTCATCTGTGATCAGCTCGCCATCACGCAGGGCCAGCACTGCCTCAGGATGAAGGCCAACCTTTCGGATGGCGTCCCGCACCGAAGTCCGTCCCTTCAATTCCCAGACCTTGTCACGATAGATAATCTTCATGTCTACCAACCTTGCCTGCCAGCGATGCCTGGCCCATGATACAAACCAGCCAGGGCCTTGGGCGTCAGGGCAACCTCAGGGGAACTGTTCTGCAGCCATAGTGCAGTTGTTGCACGCTTCTGCAGACGATTGTAGCGAAAAGGCGGGGCAGGGTCAAGGAAACTGGAGCTGCATCATCCTCTATTGCTGCCACAGCCACAAAAAAAGGGCCGCATCAACGGCCCCCGTTGTCGCTGCTGGTTCCCAGAGCCTGCTATGAGGTGGTGTATCGCGCAATGGTGTGCCTGGGCTGCGCCTTCCGCGCCACGTTCCGGGCACAGATGGAATCAGGCCCCCGCACATGAGAAACCGTACTTGGTCACGAGCGACCTATTCGCTAGCCGAGCCATCTTCCTGAAGAACGCGCCGCAAGGCGGCGATGGACACTTCCAGCATGCTGTCGTCTGGCTCCCGCGTGGTAAGCCGCTGCAGCAAGAGCCCAGGAGCTATCAGCACTCTGACCCAGGCACGGTTGTCGTTTCGCGCCGTGAACTTGAGAAACTCATAGGACAGAGCGGCGACGACCGGCAGCAATACCAGACGCGACAGAAGCCTCCACAGCAGCGGCGGGCGACCAATCATAGACGACAGCAGCACAAAGACGAACAGCACGATGAGCAGGAGACTCGTTCCGCAGCGACTATGTGCTGTCGTAAAGGTCCCCACATCCTGGGGCGTCAGCGGCACTCCAGCTTCGTAGGCATTCACGGTCTTGTGTTCTGCACCGTGGTAGGCAAACACTCGCCGAATATCGGGCAGTCGCCCAATGACCACCAGATAGACCAGATAGAACAACAGCCGCACCAAGCCCTCTGCAAGGTTGCCCAACAGTGGAAGGGTGACATATCGATCCACCATACCTACAAGGAGCGCCGGCAGTATGACAAAGAGTCCGATTCCCAGAAGCAGTGAGAACAGGAGTGTGCCCCACATCATAGGCCCGCCAAACTCCACGCCCTCTTCCTCCAACGCAATGTCAGCGGAGAACGTGAGCGAGCGTATGCCCAAGACCAGCATGTCCCAGAGCGAGGTAAGCCCACGCACGAAGGGGATCTTGCCGATGGGACCTGCGTAGATCGCGGAAGGCAGCGGCTCGCTGTGCACGAGGATCTCGCCGGACGGCTTACGTACCGCCACCGCGACGTGCTGTACGCCGCGGATCATCACACCCTCGATGACAGCCTGCCCGCCGTAGTGAAACTTGGCCATCAACCCGCCTTCCTACGCGGAACTTGATGGCAGACTCGGCAGCGCGCTTCGTAGACTTCCTCTGCTGCCACCAGAATGACGGGGTCATCGTATGCGGCGGGTTCGCCATTGATGAGACGCTGGCTGCGGCTGGCTGGTGCACCGCACTGCTGGCAGATGGCCTGCACTTTGTCCACCCGCTCAGCCTGGGCCATCAAAACGGGCATCGGGCCAAAGGGCTCCCCGCGAAAGTCCATGTCCAGGCCAGCTACGATGACTCGCAACCCCCGATCCGCCAATTCACTGCACACCTGAGTGATTGACCCGTCAAAGAACTGTGCCTCGTCAATAGCCACGACTTGGGTATCAGAATCCAGATTCCTCAGGATATCTTCCGCTTGCTTGGCGGGGGTAGCATGAAAATCGATCCCGCTGTGCGAGGTCACTTTCTCACGCAGATAGCGTGTATCGATCGCAGGCTTGAACACCTGCACCTTCTGCTTGGCAATCACCGCCCGTTTGGCCCGGCGGATCAGCTCCTCCGTCTTGCCCGAGAACATAGACCCACAGATCACCTCAATCCAACCGCCGTCATAGCGATGATAGGACACGTCAGTGCAATCTCCTTTGCTGCGTGCAAAAGAGACAGAGTTTCCACTCTGTCTCTTCAGTTGCCGATAGCGTCCCAGGCCTAGTCAGATGGTTGCGTAGCCAGTTCTGAGCCCGGTTGATCCCCTGCAGATGCCGACATCTCTTTGGCTTCGCGCTTCTCAGCTCAGGCCTTTTTGACCCTGCGCCGCCGCTTAGGCTTCTCGACAGCTTCGGGTGCGCCTTCGGCAGCGGGTTGAGCCCGCTTACTTTCAGTTTTGGCCTCAGCTTTTGCCTCAGAGACCTTGGCCTTTCTGGTCCTGCGCCGCTTGGGCTTTTCCTCCGCCGCTTCGGCCGGTTCCTCCGCAGCCACGGTCTCCTCAACGGCAGCCTTGGCCTTCTTGGTCCTGCGCCGTCGCTTGGGCTTTTCCTCCGCGGCCTCCGTGGGTTCCTCCGCAGCAGCCGCGGCTTCCTCGACGACTGCTTCAGCTTTCGCCTTCCTGGTTCTGCGCCGCCGTTTGGGCTTTTCCTCCGCGGCCTCCGTGGGTTCCTCCGCAGCGGCCACAGCCTCCTCGACGACTGCTTCAGCTTTCGCCTTCCTGGTCCTGCGCCGCCGTTTGGGCTTTTCCTCCACCGCCTCGGTGGGTTCCTCCGCAACGGCCACGGCCTCCTCGACGACTGCTTCAGCTTTCGCCTTCCTGGTTCTGCGCCGCCGTTTGGGCTTTTCCTCCACGGCCTCCGTGGGTTCCTCCGCAGCAGCCACAGCTGGCTGTGCCTCTGCGGCAACTGCCTCCGCTGGCACCGGCTCACCTTCTTCCGCGAACTCGAAGAAAGCCTCTTCCTCTAGCTCCTTCCTCAGTTCTCGGCTCGCGATCTGCGCCGCAATCTGGTCGGCCTTTTCCTTGCGTCGCTCAAAGCGCTCAACCTGACCTGCCGTATCGACAATGCGTTGCTCGCCGGTGAAGAAGGGATGGCATTCCGAGCACATCTCGGTGCGGATGACCTCCTGCGTGGAGCCGGTTGTCCAGGTGTGACCGCAGGCGCAGATGACTTTGGCTTCTGGATAGTACTTTGGATGAATGTCTTTCTTCACTGGTGAATACCTAGTGCCTCTCCGGATTGACACTCACGCGCTTCTTGTCACGGCTGACGTTCTCGAACTTCACGTATCCCTCGATCGTGGCAAAGAGCGTATGATCCTTTCCCATGCCCACGTTGGCCCCGGGATGGAACTGCGTACCACGCTGACGCACAATGATAGTGCCACTACTTACCAGCTGCCCATCGAAGCGCTTGACTCCCAGGCGCTTTGACTCACTGTCTCGGTTGTTCCGACTCTTGCCACCGCTCTTTTTGTGTGCCATATTCGACCTCCTGAAAGGACCGGGCAGAACTCTGCGTTCTGCGCCGCTAACTAGACATTGATCTCCTCGATGCGCAGTCGCGTGTATTGCTGACGATGGCCTCGCTTGACCCGATAGCGGTTCTTGGCGCGATAGTGAAAGACTACTTGTTTCGGCTTCAACCCATGCCCTACCACCGTAGCAGAGATCGACGCACCCTTAACCGTTGGCTGGCCGACCTTGATCTCGTCGCGATCTGCCAGTAGGAGCACCTTGTCCAAGGTCACGGTTTCGCCCTGAGGCACGGGCAGCTTCTCTACGTCAATGATCTGCCCGACTAGAACGCGATATTGCTTACCGCCGCTTTCCACTACAGCATACACAGAGGATACCTCCAATATGATTCCACTGGCGCAAGTGTGAAGACACAAAAAAACGCTGCCACCGGCCCAGCGACACTCAATTATAGCCAGCTCCACCGTTTTTGTCAAAAGGAGCCAGACATGAAGTCTTGATGGTTCAGCATCCACTCAGGTGCATGGGCGGTGGCCCCAGCCCACGCTCCTAATGCCAAGGACCGTGCAGGTACTGGCCACAAACCACGCCCACCGGACATGCCATCGTGAGGCAGGGGCACTGCTTTTTCCCCGACGCTCCCTGTCTGGTGATGAGGCTGAACGCCTGCCAGTGCGTACGGAGTTGTGCGAGAACCTACGTCTCGCGGACGTCTATCAGCTTGATGCCCAGCTCCTCTAGCTTGGGCCAGAGCTTGTCCTTGTCGACGTCTTGCACCTTCAGGGCGATAAGCCGGTTGGTGGGATCCTCGCCAAGGAAGGTGCCCAGGGCGACGATGTTGCCCCCCATCTCAGCGATTCGTGCCGACAGGTCTGCGAGCATCCCTTTCCGCTCCGGCACCAGGAGGGTGAAGCGAGTGCCCTGCTCACGCGCGCCTAGCAGCTCCAATAGGATCTTGAATATGTCAGTCTCGGTAATGATGCCTACCAGTTGGTCACCGCGCACAACCGGCAGCCCGCCGATCTTGTTGTCTACCATAATGCGCGCCGCTTCTTCCATTGGGCAGTCCTCGCATATGGTAACCAGAGCCGTACTCATTAGCTCTCGCACCGTGATCTTGGATGTGAGATAGCTTATCTCCCACACACTCAGTGAAGTGGCTGGGGAAGGCGAAGCATACAGCAGGTCTTTTTCTGACACAATGCCCACCAGCTTGCCGCCCTTGCCAAGCACGGGCAGACGTCGTACTCTGTTCTCACGCATGATCTTCAGCGCGTCGTACAGCGAGGTATCCTCTTTCACGGTAATCGGATTGCGAGTCATCCTCTCTTCAACCAGCACGGCCTGCCTCCTTCTCGTTTCTGTGATGGTTAGTCTGCGGCACCCGAGATGCCTTAGCAGCGCCGACGACACCACGGGGCAAGCGGAATGGGGCTGCTTGCGCCACGGACTGTCTCTGGCGTCCGATCTTGGCGCCCTGGACGGACCACAGCAAGACAGTACAGCCTCCGACCGGTGCCCACACAACCCAGGAAGTCACCAGACCAGACTGCCGCTGTCACCGCAGTACTCCACGCGATACGTAAAAGCCTCACGGTGATCGCTCTTGATCACCCAAATCCAGTCAGCTGCTGGAGTAACTCCTGGTCTTCTTCGCTGAGGTCGGCCGCGTCGAGCAATTCCGGGCGACGCTCACGGGTGCGCAATAGCGATTGCTGCCTCCGCCAACGCGCCACCTCAGCGTGGTTACCTGACAGCAGCACCTCCGGCACCGCCCAGCCGCGGAACTCCGCGGGCCGCGTGTAGTGTGGATGCTCGAGCAGGCCGCGGGAGTGCGAATCGCGCATCGTCGCCATCGGATCACCCAGCGCACCGGGCAGCAGGCGCGTCACTGCCTCTATGATGACCATGGCTGGGATCTCCCCACCACTCAGCACATAGTCCCCAATCGAGATCTCGTCCGTCACCAGATGCTCGCGGACGCGCTCATCCACGCCTTCGTAGCGCCCGCAGATCAGCACCAGATGCTCGCGTGATGCCAATTCACGCGCAACAGCTTGGTCAAGCAGACGGCCAGCGGGGCTGAGAAGAATGATCTGTGTGGGATCAAGAGCCTCTCTGGGCAACCCGCCAGGCCCAACGACTGCTTCGACGGCGCGAAAGATCGGTCCCGCTTTCATCACCATGCCCCCGCCGCCACCATACGGCTCGTCATCGGTGATGTGATGCTTGTCGGGAGCAAAGTCACGGATATTATGCACGGCAATCGTCACGAGGCCCGACTCGACGGCTCGCTTGACGATACTCTCCTCAAAGACCCCCGCGAAAAAGCCCGGGAACAAGCTCAAGATATCAAAGCGCATAGCCAATTCTAGCACCAAGCGAGTGAGCCGTCAATTAGGCAGCCCTGGGTCAGGATGCGCCCACACGTACAAGATGGGCGGCGTCGCCCTTGTCGCGGTGTCTTTGTCTGCGGCTGTTGCCATGCTATAATCTGCAAGGCTCGATAGCACAGTGCATGATGCGGGAGGTCGCCATGGAAATCATGACCGTCAAGATCGAGAAGCCTGAGGACGTCAATGTCATCCTTGGGCAGTCGCACTTTATCAAAACGGTCGAGGATCTGTACGAGGCGCTCGTGAGCGCTGTACCGGGCATCAAGTTTGGCCTTGCCTTCTGTGAATCATCGGGGGCGTGTCTGGTGCGCTGGGTTGGCACGGACGATGAGATGACCGAGTTGGCGAAGAAGAACGCCTACGCCCTATCAGCCGGGCACTCGTTCATCATCCTTCTGAAGAACGCATACCCAATCAACGTGCTCAACACGGTCAAGATGGTGCCTGAGGTGTGCCGAATCTATTGCGCAACTGCAAACGCGGTGGAAGTGATCATAGCCGAAGGCGACACTGGAAGGGGCATACTCGGTGTGATCGACGGGCTCAGATCGAAAGGCATTGAGGACGAAGAAGGCATCGCCTGGCGCACCGAGTTCCTGCGCAAGGTCGGCTACAAGTTGGGTGGGTAGCGAGCCACTCGTCACTCGCAACTAGCTACTGAAACCATTTGGCTCCAAGGGCCTCGAGAAAGCCTTCCTTCTGCATGCGCACCAACTCGTCGGTGATCATGTTCCACGTATGGCCACTGTAAGGGTGCATTGCGATAACGTACTGCTCGTCAGTCAGGAACTTTCTCAGATGACGGATGCCCCCGGGGTCGTGGACGAAGCGGTGGACCGCCACGCTGTCGGCAATCGCTGCGTCAATGTCGCCGGCGCGCACCGCTTCCAGTGCCTCGCGTGCACTGCGGAAGGTCACGATTTCCAGCGGGATCCGCGCTTGCTCGCGCAGGCGGCGCGCTTCCAGGTGGGCCCCGGTGCCCAGTTCCACACCCACATTCTTGCCCACCAGGCCGTTCGCATTCCTGATGCGACGTTCGTCTTCGCGAATGGCGAGCAGCAGGCCAGCGTTGAAGTAAGAGGGTGAGAACAGCACGTCCTCGGTCAAAGTCTCATCGTATGGCAGGGCCGAGAGCAGCAGGTCGCATTTGCCTGCCAGAAGTGCGTCGTAGAGGCCGTCGAAGTGGATGTTGATGAATTCAGCGCGCACGCCCCAGCGCCTGGCCAACTCCTCAGCCAGATCCACATCGTATCCTGAAAAAGCGCCTGTTTCGTCCTGCAACTCAAACGGCGGATATGAGGCATCCGTGCATACTCTGGCAACCCCGCTACGCTGAATCCGCTCCCAGGTGGGTCCCGTATGCCCCCGATACCAGGTGGCGTATGTCCAACGCAGCGCAAGCAGCCAACAGCCTATCGCTGCGAGAAGCCAGAACCAGCGCTGCCTGCGCAGGGGAAGGTGCCCCCGCCCCGTGGCCACCCCCTCGCCCGACGTCATTCTTGCTGCATCTCGCCTTCCGCGTAGCGCCGCACGTCCTCATAGATCAGTTTGGGGATAAAGCCTGGGGTTACGAAGGTGAAGCCATCTTGATAGGTACGGGCTGGCCGCGGATAGCGGAAAGCCCACATCGCCACCATCTGACACCACGGCCACTCCTCCGCTGCCTTGGTGTAGGCGCGCACCGTGTACTCGATGCGCAGACCCGGTGGTACCGCCCTGCTCCAACGAGGGTGGTCGTTCCAACCTGCCTCGGTGATGAAGCAAGGCAGGTCCCCATCACCATTGCGGACCATCACCTCATGAATCAATTCGCTGCGCGCGAAATTGAGCGCGTCTGGGGAGGCTGGGTCATCAGGAGGGGAAACCCAGCCATAGGCATGCACGGCCAGACCGTCAAAGTGACCACGCGCACCAGCCTCGTACATACGTTGCAGGAACTCGAGGTCATTCATGCCCCACTCGCTGCCCGGCGGAGCCAGCGTCGGTGCCAGGCCTGCAGCCAGCACCAGCACGTCCCCATCCACTTCCTTCACTCGCGTGTAGGTCGCTTTCAACAAGCGAACGTAGGCCTCAGGATCGGGTGCGCGGTAGCCCCACTCGAAGCTCAAGTTTGGCTCGTTCCAGACGATGACATGACGCACACGGCCCGAGAAATGCTCCACAAACGCGCGCACAAAGTCAGCATAGTCAGCAAAGTGTTCTTCAGACAAGTAGCGGGAAGTGGTATTGCTCGGCCGTGCCCACTCAGGGACAAAGTCAATCCGCGCCACCACCGTCAGTCCCTGAGCAAGCGCGTGATTGACCACCAGATCAGAGTGACTCCAATCGTACTGCTCCTCCTCCCGCTCGTAGTACCCCCAAGGAAAGTACTCCACGATCCACGAGGCGCCCATCTCGCGCACCATCTCCAACGTGCGCTTGATCTTCCACTCCTCGACCTCGTCAGTCAACCGCGTGTGCACGCCGATCTTGGGGTTGATGGTCTGCACAATCTGCGGCGCACCAATACGCACGATCGGTCGGGGTACTTTTCCCAGCAACCACAAGAGGGGGAGGGCGAGAAGCAAGCGGGGGAAAAGGGGATTCCTGACCAGTTCTCGCCATTGCTGCAAGACGCGGGAAAGCGGAGCAAGCCGATGCATATGACTATTGTAGACATTCCGTCCAGGGACGCAAGAGCGGACAACGGATAGGCTCAAACTCCGTTTGTCCGCCCCTGGCGCTGGCCGAACCCAGACTCTCAGCTCTGCTGATCTTCCTCCGGCTCGACCCACCACGGCTGCTCAGAGTCCTTGAGATACGCGTCGATATCGGCTGCAGAACGCTTGCCGGCGCCCATAGCGCTGATCACCGTCGCCGCGCCGGTCACGATATCCCCACCGGCCCACACGCCCGGCTTCTTGGTACGGCCGGTGTCCTCGTTTGCCACCACCGTGCCCCACCTCGTGCGCTCTAGATCAGGCTGATCTGTAAAGACCATCGGATTGGGCCGCGTGCCAATGGCCACGACCACCATATCGACGTCCATCTCATACTCCGAGCCAGGGATGGGCACCGGTCGCGGCCGCCCGCTGGAGTCCGGCTCACCCAGTTCCTGCTTCTGCAGGCGCATCCCCTTCACCCAGCCTCGCTCTGTGCCCAGGATCTCCACCGGATTGGTCAGCCAGTGAAAAACGATGCCCTCCTCTTCCGCGTTCTCCAACTCCTCCAGCCTGGCTGGCGCTTGATCCCTCGCACGGCGGTAGACAATGTGTACCTCATCCGCTCCCAAACGCAACGCAGAGCGAGCAGAGTCCATCGCCACATTACCCGCGCCCACGACAGCTACACGAGGTCGGATCATGACGGGAGTATCCCAGTCAGGGAACAGATATGCCCTCATCAGGTTCGTGCGGGTAAGGAACTCGTTGGCGCTGTACACCGCATTAAAGTTCTCACCAGGAATCTTCATCCATCTGGGTAACCCCGCACCTGTGCCCAGGAAAACGGCATCATGCTCGTTGTCAAGGAGTTCATCCACTGTGTGCAGTTTGCCGATCACCGAGTTGAGCCTGAGCTCTGCGCCCAAGCTCTGCACGTACTCCACTTCGGTATGCACCACAGACTTCGGCAGGCGGAACTCTGGGATGCCGTACATGAGTACTCCACCCGGTGCGTGCAAAGACTCGAAGAGGGTAACCTCATGGCCCATCTTTGCCAGGTCACCAGCGCAGGTCAGACCCGCTGGGCCTGCACCAATGACCGCAACGCTCTTGCCCGTGCTGGGAGCTCGTGCTGGTGCCTTCACACCTTGCCCCATCTCCCAGTCCGCTACATACCTTTCGAGGCGGCCGATAGCGACGGGGTCGAACTTCTTCCGCAGCACACAGGTCTCCTCACACTGCGTTTCCTGGGGACAAACGCGACCACATATGGCGGGCAGGTTGTTCTTGTCCTTCAGCGCATCCACGGCACCCCACATGTCCCCATCACTCAGGCAGAGGATGAACTCTGGAATGCGCACCTGCACCGGGCAGCCGGCAATGCAGGTGGGCTTTTTGCACTGCAGGCAGCGGTTGGCTTCCGCGACCGCCTGCTCTTGGCTGTAGCCCAATGCTACTTCGTTAAAGTTTCGAATCCGGACCTTGGGGTCTTGACGCGGCATTTCGTTTCTGGGTTCGACCTTGGCCATGTCTACTCACCCTCCCCACAGTGGCCTGCATGCTGCTTCTCGAATAGCTGAAGAGCCTGCTTCTCCTGATCCACGTAGAATCGCTGCCGCTCCAAGAGCAGACCCCAGTCCACCTGGTGCGCGTCGAACTCCGGCCCATCGACACAGACAAAGCGCGTCTCGCCACCCACCTCAACCCGGCATGCCCCGCACATGCCCGTGCCGTCCACCATGATCGAGTTCAGGCTGACAATGGTCTTGACGCCGAAAGGCTCGGTAGCCAGGGCGCAGAACTTCATCATGATCGCCGGGCCAATCACCCAGGCCACATCGACCCTTCGTCCAGAGGCCAAGATTTCCTTGATTGGCTCGGGAGCCAGCGCTTTGATTCCGCAGGTCCCATCGTCGGTGCACACGATGAGTCCCTGCAGGGCACCATCCGTGAACTCGTGGCTCACCTCACGCATCTTGTCCTGCCAGAACAGCAGGTTCTCGGTCCTCGCAGCGAGAATGGAGATCACCGTATTCCCGGCAGCCTTGAGCGCGCGGGCAATCGGGTACAGTGGTGCAATGCCGACACCGCCTCCGACACAGAGGACCGTGCCGTATTTCTCGATCTCCGTCGGCCTTCCCAGCGGACCCGTGAAACTGGCCAACTCATCGCCAACCTGCATGGTTCCCAACAGCTTGGTGGTCTTGCCCACCTCCTGAAACACGAGGGTGATCTCCCCTAGTTTACGATCAAAGTCGGCGATGGTAAGCGGAACTCTTTCCCCACATTCATTGGCGCGTACGATGACGAACTGCCCGGGCTGGGCCTTCTGAGCGACCGCGGGTGCTTCGATCGTAAGCAGCCTGGTGACAGGCGTCAGGTCTTCCCTAGCTGTAATACGATACACCTCCTAGCCTCCTTGCGTTGTGGTATCGATAGACCGGGAGCCAGAGCAACGGTGTGGCGCGGAACAGACATCCACGGCCCTGAGCATCCGTTTGTGAATTCATTCACCATTATAGCCCGAATGGCAAGCGTGTCAACAGATGCGGCATGGAAGGTCAGGGCTTTTCCAAAATCATCCTCATAGCCTACCCACGCATGGTTTTGTCACCCTGAGTATTGCCACGGCGCCGGTGGCGCCGTTCGATCGGCAATGTCATCCCATCTGTCATTGCGACGAGCGGAGGGAGGACACCTGCGTCTGCGCCCCAGGTGCAGACGAGCAATCTCCAGCACACTCAGAGGAGACTGCTTCGCTGACG
>JBFEPU010000033.1:0-15336 GCA_041549915.1 Anaerolineae bacterium
GCGACAGGGTCCCCCTCCACATCTGGGCGACAGTGTTGACTCGCTTCCCCGAGGTTGAGGAGAAAGCGATCTGGAAGTTCGGCACAGAGTAAGTACTATCCAAAAACAGCGGGCCGGGCTCCCACGCCCGGCAATCCGGCGGCGTGCCCATGCTGGCGCAGGGTGCTGCGCGAGGAGCCGCCTCAGCTGAGTTTTCGGATAGGCACGAGAACGCTGCGCGCCAGTTCTGACTGCTGATTCATGGATCACGTGACCGGGGCCAGCGTCATGTCGGGCCCCGGTCTGTGGTGGCCCATGTGCGGACTCCCGCTGTCTCTAGTCCTTGAGACAGTGAAGCACTGGCGTTCGCGCCGCCCCTACCTCGTCCAGACGTGCCACCGGCGTCACATGTGGGGCAGTGGTCAGCAACTCAGGATCCTCCCTCGCCTCGCGGGCAATCTGAATGAGCGCATCGGCGAAAGCGTCCAGCGTCTCCTTGCTCTCGGTTTCGGTCGGCTCGATCATCAGTGCTTCGGGGACGATCAGAGGGAAATACACCGTCGGCGGGTGGAAGCCAAAGTCCATCAGCCTCTTGGCGATGTCCACCGTGTGCACGCCTGGCGCCCCAGGCAATGTTCCGGACAACACGAACTCATGCATGCACGTCCGGTCATAGGGCAATGGGTAGACATCCTTCAAACGGTTCAATAGGTAGTTGGCATTGAGTACTGCATGCTCACTGACCTGGCGCAGCCCGGTGGCTCCCAACATACGGATGTAAGTGTAGGCCTTGAGACACACGCCAAAGTTCCCGTAAAAGGCCTTGAGTCGGCCAATGGAGGATTCTGGCATCCGCAGCTGGTAGCAATAGCCTTCCTCGTCCCACGCCTCATCCGCTTCAGAGACCTCATCCACTCGTTCGATGACCACGATCGGGCCCGGCAAAAAGGGTGCCAGGTTCTCACTGGCGCCCACAGGTCCGGCGCCCGGACCACCGCCACCGTGGGGCGTGGAGAAGGTCTTGTGCAGGTTGAAATGCATCACGTCGAATCCGAGTTGCTCAGGCTTGACGATACCCATGATGGCATTCAGGTTCGCACCATCGCCATACAGGAGTCCGCCACACTCGTGGATCATGCGTGCGATGTCCAGCACATACTCGTCAAACAGCCCCAGCGTGTTCGGATTGGTGAGCATCATTCCAGCCACGGTGTCGTCGCAGTGTGCGTGCAGGTCATCCAGACTGACGTTTCCCCGGGCATCGGAGACAATCTTGATGGTTTCGTAGCCAGCCATCGTTGTGGATGCCGGGTTGGTACCGTGTGCCGAATCCGGTATCAGCATGCGTGTTCGCCTGTGATCGCCGCGTGACTCGTGGTAGGCGCGGATCATCAGCACGCCAGCCAGTTCACCATGCGCCCCAGCCGCAGGCTGCAGGGACACCGCACTGAAGCCGCTGATCTCCTTCAGGAACTCTTGCAGGTGGTACATCAGGAAAAGGTTGCCTTGCACCGTGCGGGAAGCTTGGTAGGGATGGGTGTGCACAAAGCCAGGCAACCTCGCTACGTCCTCGTTGACCTTGGGGTTGTACTTCATCGTGCAGGAGCCAAGCGGGTAGAAACCCTTGTCCACCCCGTGGTTGAGCTGTGAAAGACGCGTGTAGTGGCGAATGAGATCCACTTCGCTCACTTCAGGAAGCGCAAGATGCTTTCGCAGGAACTCTTGGGGTAGCGGCGCCTCTTCCACATCGCACTCTGGCAGATTCACGCCAATCCGGCCGGGAGAACTGATCTCATAGACGAGTGGTTCTTTCACGCTCCTTCCTCCATACTGCTCAGCGCCTCGACCAGCAGGTCAATCTCTTCCTTGCTGTTCATTTCGGTGACGCAGACGAGCATTGTGTTGGCCATATGGGGATAGTTTCGCTCGAGGTCGTAGCCGCCGACAATGCCCCACTCATCGAGCAAGTACTCATTGATTTCGCTCACAGGCCGTGGGCACCTCAAGGGGAATTCCTTGAAGAAGGGCCGTTCGCTCAGCAGTTCATATCCCGGCAGTGCAGACAGCCGGTTTGCTGCGTAGTGGGCCTTGTGGTAGCACAGTTCAGCTACTTTGCGCAAACCACTCTTGCCCAAGGCTGTCATGTATACTGCCGCGGCCAAAGCCATGAGCGCCTCGTTGGAGCAGATGTTGGAAGAAGCCTTTTCTCGACGGATGTGTTGCTCGCGCGCCGACAGGGTGAGCACAAAACCCCGATCACCGTGTCGATCCACGGTTTGACCGACGATTCGACCAGCCATCTTGTGCAGGTACTTTGTCACGCACGCAAAGTATCCCAGGTAGGGTCCACCGAAGCTCAACCCGCCGCCCAGTGCCTGACCCTCACCGCAGACGATATCTGCCCCATAGTCCCCTGGGGGCGCGATCAAGCCAAGCGCGATGGGATCAGCGCTCACCACGAGCAACGCGCCTGCGGCGTGCACCGTATCGGCCAGCGCACGGAGAGCGGAGGGGCTTTCCAGATACCCCAAAAAGTCGGGATTCTGCACGATTACGCAGGCTGCGTCGGCATCCACCATCTCGGCCAGAGCGCCGACCTCGGAGACGCCATCCTGATCGCCGGCCACTGTGATCTCGGCACCTTGTGTATACGTTCGCACCACGGCCCGGTACTCGGGATGCACTCCCGCCGACATCACAACCTTGCGGCGTTTCCCACGGGATGCGCTCACAGCCATCACCAACGCCTCAGCCAGTGCGGTGGCGCCGTCATAGTGCGACGCGTTGGCCGCGTCCATGCCCGTGAGGGCGCAGATCATGCTTTGATACTCAAATATGATCTGCAGTGTACCTTGACTGATCTCAGGCTGGTATGGGGTATAGGCTGTGTAGAACTCCGATCGCCCGATGACGTGCCCAACCACACTGGGCACAAAATGGCGGTAGGCTCCTGCACCCAGAAAACACGGCGCATGATCGAGGTCAACATTATACTCGCTGATCTCACGCAGCTCGCGGAGAGCCTCCGGTTCTGACAGCCGCCGGGGCAGCTTCACCTCCGGATAGCGGACAGCCTCGGGCACATCACCAAAAAGCTCCTCGACGGTTTCAACGCCGATGACTCTCAGCATCGCTGCCCGGTCAGCATCTGTGGTGGGGATGTAGGACATCTATCCTCCCTCTTCTCTTTCCTCCTGGCAGTGCTTCTCATACGCCTCGGCATCCAAGAGATCCTCGTACTGCCCTGGTTCTGCGGGTCGGAATCGCACGAACCACCCCTCGCCAAAGGGGTCTTCGTTGACCGACTGAGGAGAGTCCTCCAGCTCCTGGTTGACGGCCAAAATCTCACCGCTCATGGGCATGTAGACATCCGAAGCCGCCTTTACAGACTCGACAACAGCAAACATCTCGCCCTTGGCGAACGTCTCGCCCACCTCCGGTAGTTCAACGTACACGACATCGCTCAACTCATCCTGTGCGTAGTCGCTGATCCCGGCGATGGCTTCGTCTCCTTCGAGTTTCACCCACTCATGGGTGGGCAGGTAACGCCGATCCTTAGCAAACTTGACCATGTCTACCTCCTCCTTGTTGTAGTGGCTGGGGCTCCCTTCTTCAGAGGCGCTTCGGTTTCCTCGGACTCCGGAGCGCCTTCGGGCCACGATCCAAAGGTCCACTCAGGTTGCATGTACTTTGCGCGCAATAGCTGGCGCGCCAGCCGCTTCTCTTTGGCAAAGAGTACACTCCGGCTCAAGTCCACACCAAGTGCCCGTCTAAAGCCCATGGCTACAGCCTGTGCAGCATCATTGATGTCGATTTCGCCGCCCACTAGGTCGCTCAACGGAGTGAGAGTGCAACACTTGAGCACAGGGTTTCTCTCCAAGTTCTGGTGGCCTAGCGCAATGGTTCCCTGGTGCAAAAGCACGCCCCCCCGTCGGGCCTGCGCCGCCGTGGCGACGATCTGCCCGTTGGCCTGCACATCCGCGGGTGGAGCATAGCGGGCATCAATGCCGAGCAGCCGCAGGCCCTCGACGACCCCTGCGGAGATGCGCTCGTAGGATGCAAGGACATTGGATGGGATTAGCGTATCAGCCATCGAGACAGTGAGACTGTAGGAGAGATCGGTTCCGTGGCAACACGCGTTTCCGCCGGTCAGCCGGCGTACACACATGACTTGGCCAGGTTGAGCACGAGGAGCCTGCCGCGAGATGTCCTGAAGGTAGCCCACAGTGTAGCACGGCACATCCCAGTGGTAGATGCGCACCGTGGGCGGTACCCGCTGTTCACCTACCAGGAGCAACGTTGCTTCATCGATGGCCATGTTGACATAGCCATCCGCGGGCCCGGTGAAGATCAGGCGCCATTCGGCAAAGAGCATGCCCTCCTCCTAAGGGTCTAGCTAGACACCAAACCCGCCGTAGCCAATGCGATGGCCGCCTCTGTCTCCTGTGCGCTGAGCGAACGAGGGTAGTTGTACATAACACGTCCTGGCCGCTCGTTGTAATAGGGGCGGTTACACCCAGGACACCCAGCGGTCTGGAATGCGCACCCATTGGCCAGCAGTTCACCCACCTCCGCCCGGTTCAGCCCATAGGAGACAATCTGGCCTTGTGGAGAGAACTCAAAGTCACTCACACAACATGCTCCGCTGAGCAATAGATGGCGTGCTGCCTGAATTCGCCGATACGATGACAGCAGGGGAGGGGAGCGGTTGTCCCACGCCGTGCCTGGAACCGGTGTGAAGGTGAACAAGCCTACGCTGACCTGCCGATCAATCATCTCTTGTAGCATCATGGACATCTCTCGCTCGGTCTCGCCCAGACCAGCGATCAAGTGCGTTCCGATGCGACCGGGGAAACGGTGTGCTGCCGTGCGCAGCACGCCGAGCCGCTGTTGCCAGCCTGTGCCCTTGGTTTGCCGGTAAACCCTCTCGCAGGCCGCGTCTACAGCGAGGGTGACGCGCTCCACCCCACATTGGAGCAAAGCTCGGATGTCATCCAATGCTGACAAAGCAGTAGATGCACAGATCGGCACAGGTGACAACGAGCGGAGTCTCTGCACCAGGAATAGCGTCTGAGACACGTAACCAGGCGACATGGTCACTTGAAGACAACAACGCAGGATCTCACCCCGTGCATAGCTACGCGCCACGGCGTGCAGTGCCTGTTCTGTTGGGTACGGTGGCCATGCAATGCGGGAAAGGAAATGGGCTCTCGCCGCGCTGCTGCGGGCCTGCGCACAGAACGTACAATCGCCGCCACACCGCTCGCCCAGCATCAAATACGCAGTAGTGGGAGCATCGGCTTGGCGGATGCGGCGCAGGTTCAAGACAGCCGCAGTGCCGGCAGATACGCCAACGGTTTGCTCGCCTACAGACGGGGCGGGTGTCCTCAGGGCTGTCACGGCCTCTGAATCACGCAGCATTCACTCTCCCATTGGACGTCAAGTCGCTGCTCCGCTGCCAATCGAACGGCGGAAGCCGCAGGATTGACGACTTTGTTCACCCCAGCCCACACTGCGAGTGCGTCCAGGTCACGCCGATAGCGTCCCCCGGGCCTCATGCAGCCCAGGTAAATCGGGGTATCCGCTAACGCACAACGTGCTGCGAGCAGGAAGTTGGCCACCTCCGCTAAGGATGGTGGTTGGCAACCTGCGTAGCGCGTTCCTGGCGTTGGGACGAGAACCAGCACAACGAGAGCATCAACACCAAGGTCCGTCAGCATTCCCAGAGCTCGATACTCTCCGCTGAACTTTCCGCCGCGCAGCCCCAGAGTGAGGTGGGGTACCACCCGAGCATGCCGCCGGAGCATCGCATACGTGCGCACGTAGTCATCCACAGTGCAGTCCAGACCGTAGACGTCACGTATCGTGTCATTGTCCCCAGCAAAGTCAAAAGAGATGACGTCTACGTAGGGAGTAATGGTGCGGATTTCGTCCTCATCAATCAACCCCACGTGCCAGTTCAGCACACGACCTGGTCGCAGCGCCGCCACCCGAGCGAGATGCGAGGTCAGTGGCAGTTTGCCCCGCTGATCAAAGCCACCCGACACCAAGCAGCTTGTCATGCCAGTGGCATCCGCGATCTCGATTGGGACCATACCGTTCAGATAGTGCCCAGCGCAGTGCGCACACTGCAACGCGCAGTGACCTCCCGTCAAGCTTACGGCCAGCGTACGGTCAGGACGGCAAAAGGCGATTTCAGGACCAAAATGCTCTGCGCGAGCAGCCCAGGCTTCCTGCCAGCTATCCATGCTCAGTTCAGGCAATCACATCTTCGGCTTGAATATCCAGAGTACCTGCTTCCATCGTCTTGGGGGCTATCGTCAGCGTGTGGCGGCCGACAGACAGCGGCTGGCCCTCTACGCGGATCACCACCTTGTCGCCAATGGTGAAACGGACCGGTGCCTGCGCAGAGACGTCCGCGGCCGAGACCTGGCGGCCATCGGGTAAAACCGCCTTGATGTTATGCAGTGGGTATTCCATCCCGTCTACCTGCAGCGGAGCCAGGGCTACAATCGTGCCTGGCGCGAGGGTGTTCTGAATGGTCACTTCAAAGCCGGTGTCGGTGTTCCTGAGGCTGCCCTTTACATACAACTTCCTCAAGAGAAAACTCGGCACTGAGCCCATACCATCCTCCGTTGGCGCATGCCTTCTTGCTTGACTTGTGGTAACACGATCAAGCAATGACACGTTTGAGTGATTTTTTTCACAAGAAGTATAGCAGATAGCAGACGTACTGTCAATCTAGATGGGAGCTGCACAGACCCTTAGCTGCGCAGCAGGTGGCTGGGGGAATGTTTCTGCAAAGACATCAGCAGGACAGTGGGGTACCGGTATGCGGCGATGCGAGGCCGACGAGCAGGAAGCGTTTGGCGTGCTTGTTTGACGCAGGGCTGGGCAACGGGGGAACTCGGCGCTACCCAGCCCGCGCATACGATGCCCGGCCTGGTTCAGGGGGTAAGCGACCGCAACCAGTACCAGAACTTGCCCCAGACGTTGGGAACCTCGGCAGAAGGTGTCTCGGTGCTGCTATCCTCGGCCGGCGTGACTTGGTACGCCGCTCCATCCAACACAACGATGACCCGCTCACCCACAGCAAGGTACCTGCCCCAATCCGGATGCTGCCGGACGAGCCTGAAATACGGTGCACTCCCAAACGCTAGCCGAGTGACGCGCATCCCTTGCGGGTCGTACGTTGTGTCCGTCCACACCCCGTCTCGTAGGACAAAGGCCTTGTTCGCCACCACCTTGATGTCAGTCCGCTCGCTTCCCCCACCTCGCTCGGCCTCCGCCAGCTCGCTTTGCGCCTGGCTGTCGGCCACGGCCCGAGCACCGACAGCGGGAGCCGCCATGGGCAAGGCCAGTGGACTGCTTTCCGCGACGCGCTTGCGGCCAGCATCTGTGAGGATATCCTCACGCTCGTCCACCAGGAAAGAGGTGTAGGGGGTCATGATGCCATAGCGCACACTCAGAGAGACGATGCTGTCGACCAACTCACGGTTCTCGCCATGCAGGCGAATCTGTTTGAGCATGTGCCCGATCTTGCGCGTCGCCCACAGACGCGGGACAAAGTGCTGCCCACCCTCGGTGGCAAAAAGCACACGGGGGTATGTGAAAAGGCGTTCCTTGCCATTCACTGTGCCCCGTAGTGTCACACTCGCTTCCCCACCCCTTCGGTAGCGCCCTACCGCGAGCAACTGACCGCCAGCAAACAAGTCAGGCAGGGGATAGGGGTACATGTCGTCCACCAAGACACCGTCCACTTCCAGTTGCACATCCGAAAGAAGCGGCGTGCTGACTTTGGCGTAAAAGGCCGCCACCTCTTCCTCGATGCTCTCTCCAGGCTCCACGTACGCGCTTGCCCCGCGGTGCTCTTGGCTGATGGTGTCCAGCAGGGTGGTGTTCACGTCGTACCCCACCCCGAACGCGAATAGGCGCACGTTGGCCGACGACGCTTGATCGACGCTGGCGATGATCCGCTCGAGGTCGGTCACACCCTCAGTGGGCACCCCATCGGTCAGAAAGATGACAAACTGCGGCCGCTCACCCCTGGCCATGTCCAGCGCTTCCAGCAGAGCGCGCTCAATATTGGTCCCTCCTCCAGCAGACAGGCGGCGAACGAACCGGTCCGCCTCCTGCCTCTCGGAGGCCCAGCTCAGATGGGACGCGTACTTGGTCACGCCGGTGTTGAACGCGATGATGTTGAAGCGATCCTCCTCATGCAGGTGGTCAAGCACAAACTCGAGCGCATCTTGGGCCTGGCGCAACTTCTGGCCCTCCATGCTGCCAGAGGTATCGAGCACAAAGATCACATCTTTGGCCACAATCGCCTGGCGATCGGCCTGCATCTTTGGCGCAATCAGCAGGAGAAAGTACCCGTCCTCGCCCGGTTCGTTGTACGAGAGCACACCCAAGCCGACGTCGGCTTCCGAGACGCTGTAATACAGTTCAAAGTCCTTGTCGGGCTTGACTCCACTGGCCTCGAAGCTGACCCGGGCCGACGTTTCGCTGCGGCGCTCTATGGCAATGTTGTGACTGGGAGAGTAGAGGGTCCTGATCGGAACACGAGACTCCAGATCAATCGTGATGACCACCTCTTCCAGTGGGCGGCTGGAGAATCGCTCGGTGTCCAATGGATAGACATAGTGAACCAAGCCCGTCTCAGCCAGGAGAACTTGGCTGTAGGAAAGCTGCACGCGCTTTTCACCATGTCCCGGAATGGGATAGACACTGGCCTGAAAAGCGTTGCGCCCCACGTACTCCAGCAGCGCAGGGTCGCGCCGGCGATTCACGATGCTCTCGTACACGCGGCGCGCCTCATCCTTGTCCAGCATCTGCCCCTCGAGTCGGTCACCATCCACAAACATCGCAAAATCGGAGATGCTTGCTTCCTCAGGGAGCGGGAAGATGTAGGTGCCCTCCAGGTCATAAGGAGAGTCATTCAGAAAGACCTGGTCAATGTGCGTCTGGGCCACCTGGTCTTTGATGGTGACGCGGACACGATGATACTTGACCGCGAGGTGGGGCACAATCTCAACGACATCCCGAGGCGGTCTGGGAATGATAAACCCGTCCGCGTAGGCTGTCTCAACAGCGGAAAGGCACAGAAAGGCACAGGCCAAGAGCAGAATGCGTATCGGCCGGGCTGTGCCTCTCGGGCGAAGGGTTGTCAGGACTGTCATCCCACACCTCCTCAGGGCAGTTGCTGCGAGCTCTGTATCCTGAGACGATGCACAGCCCATGGGGGTTCCAAATCAAAGGAGCGCCTTCACCTGGTGGTCGAGAGGCCTCGAAGCCGTGTGTTGAGTGGCGCACCAGCCGATCGTCAGGGATGGCGAGATACGCGGAACTTCCAGGTGTCCATCGCTGACCCGGCGCCACTTGCTTGGCTACGACCCAACTGGTGCGCCTATTGTTCCGCGCCGCCCTCCAGCATGCCCTTCACATCGCGCAAGAACTTGGCGACCACGACGCCGTCCAGGATGCGATGATCAGCCGAGGCGGTGATGGTCATGATTGGTCGGACGTGTATCCCGCCATCGATAACCACGGGCCTGACGACGATCGAACCCACAGCCAGAATAGCGGCCTCGGGCGGGTTGATGATCGCTCTGAAGTGCGCTATGCCAAACATGCCAAGGTTGGAAATCGTGAAGGTGCTCCCGGTCACGTCATCAAGTGTGAGATTCCCAGCGCGAGCACGTTGGGTCAGTTGCTTCAGCTCAGCATCGATCTCGCCCAGAGACTTGCTGTCGGCCTGTTTGACGACCGGGACGATCAACCCGTCTTCGATAGCCACGGCGACGCCGATGTTGATCTCGCAGAGGAGCACGATTTGGTGGTCGCGCAGGGTGGAATTGAGCAGCGGGTGCTTGCGCAGCACGCGGGCCACAGCATAGATCAGCATAGCAGTGTACGACGCATCGCCACGGGCCGCCTGTGCAGCGCTCATGTCTACCTCAATGGTCAGCGCGATGTGAGGTGCCTGCCGAGCGCTCTGCTGCATTCGTTCCGCGATGATCCGTCGCCGTCCGACGAGAGGGATTGTTCTGGTGGCAGGAGGCCCTGGCGCTGTAGGCTCGGGCCCGCGCTGTGCAGCGTCCAGCACGTCCGCCTTGGTGATTGAGCCCCCGGGACCCGTACCTGTTATGATGCCGAGGTCCAGCATGTGTTCTTTGGCCAGCCGCCGCGCCATCGGCGTGGCCCTCACTCTGCCTGGCGTCCTTGGCGCCGCTGTTGGCATGGCAGCAGGTGCTGTGGGCTCTTCTGTTGGGGCTGGCTCCTCTCTTGCAGGCACTGCTTCTGCAGCCACTTCCTCAACGATTTCCTCGCCCGGTTCCGCGATATAGGCGATGACCTGTGTCACCGGCACGACGTCATTGGGAGCGGCCTTGATGTTCGTCAGTACGCCCGAAGCGGGCGCTTCGACCTCCATATTGACCTTGTCGGTCATAACTTCGAGAAGGGGTTGGCCTTTCTCAACGTGGTCCCCTTCCTTCACCAGCCACTCAACAATAGTACTCGTTTCCTGGGTCATGCCTGTCTTGGGCATGATGACCGGTGTGGCCAAGATTTCCTCCTTGCAGTACCTGTCGACCCTGCCGGGCGGGGCATTCGAATCTTAAGCTGCTGTTTCAAATGAGCGCCAGACCCAATAGACACCTCGTGAACCTGCCTCTGAGTCGGGCGACACAGCCGAACACCGTGGCCATCAGCGGTAGGCCATCAGCTCACGTGCAGCGGCGATGATATCCTCTTCTTGAGGAACGGTGTGATGCTCTAGGGTGCGGTTGTAGGGAATGGGAATATCCAACCCTGCCAGCCGCCGAAGCGGCGCGTTCAGATACATAAAGGCCGGGCCCTCACTGATCATGGCCGAGATTTCAGCTGCAAAGCCACACGTCTTGTATCCCTCGTTCACGATTAGCACACGCCCGGTCTTGATGACGGATTCGCCGATGGTTGCGGCGTCGTATGGTTTCAAAGTACGCGGATCCACGACCTCGGCCTCGATGCCATCCGCCGCCAGCACCTCCGCGGCGGCCAGAGATCGTGACACCATCACGCCCGTGGCGACGATGGTCAGGTCACGCCCCTCCCTCTTCACATCAGCCACACTCAGGGGCACGCTGTACAGCTCTTCGGGCACGGGACCTTTGCTGCGATAGAGCAGTTTCTGCTCGACGAAGATCACCGGGTTGTCATCGCGGATGGAAGCCACCAGCAACCCTTTGGCATCGTACGGCGTGCTGGGCATCACCACCTTGAGCCCTGGCGAATGAACGAACCACGCCTCCAGGCTTTGTGAGTGCTGAGCGGCCGCACCCGTGCCCGAGCCGCCCGGCGTTCGCAACACCATCGGGACCTCGGCTTTGCCCCCGAACATGAAGCGTGTCTTGGCGGCCTGGTTGACGATCTGTTCCATGGCAATCGTGGTAAAGTCCATAAACATGATCTCTGCGACGGGCCGCATGCCCGTCATCGCTGCACCGGCAGCAGCGCCAGCGATGACCGCCTCGGAGATGGGCGCGTCGCGCACCCGCTCCGGTCCGAACTCACCCAGGAGCCCGAGGGTGACCCCAAAGGCCCCGCCATAGACGCCAATGTCCTCCCCCATCAGGAAGACGTGCTCATCCCGTTGCATCTCTTGACGCAGCGCCTCACGAATGGCTTCGGCGTAGGTCATCTCACGCATCAGGCGTACACCCCCTCGGTGATCTCCTCTACCCGCGGCTCAGGGCTGGATTCGGCGAAAGCAACCGCATCCTCAATAAGGTGGTGCGCCCGCGTCTCAATCTGCTCAGCTTCGTCCTCTGTCAGGATGCCCTTTTCAATCAAATGGGCCCTGAAGCGGACGATGGGATCTTTCTTCTTCCAGGTCTCGACCTCTTTCCGGGTCCGGTAGCGTTGGGCGTCGCTCTTGGAGTGCCCTCTCCAGCGATAGGTCTTGCACTCGACAAGTGTAGGCCCATCTCCAGCACGCGCCCTGGCAACAGCCTCGGCCACTGCTTCTTGCACAGCCAGCACGTCATTGCCATCGACAACGACGCCGGGCATGGCATAGGCGGCAGCCCGCTCAGCGATGTCCTTGATGGGCAAGGCCGTCTCTACCGACATCGACATGGCATACTGGTTGTTCTCACAGACGAATATGACCGGCAGCGTCCAGATCGCTGCCAGGTTCAAGGACTCGTGAAAGATGCCCATGTTCGCGGCGCCATCGCCAAAGAAGCAGAGACAGACCTGCCCTGTCGCGCGCATCTTGGCGCTGAGTGCAGCGCCAACAGCGGTGGCAAGGCCCCCACCCACCACACCAGTCGCCCCCAAGTTTCCGGAGTCGACATCGGCAATGTGCATGGAGCCGCCGCGCCCGCGGCAGTAGCCCGTCTCTTTGCCCAAGAACTCAGCCATCATCAGCTTGAGGTCAGCGTCCTTGGCGATGCAGTGCCCGTGCCCGCGATGTGTGCTGGTCATATAGTCCTCTGCTTGAAGGGCGGACACAGCACCTACGGCCGATGCCTCCTGGCCAATCGAAAGGTGCATGGTGCCATGTACCTTGCCCAGTGCAAAAAGATCTTCGGCCTTTTCCTCAAAGGCGCGAATCTGCCACATCTTGCTCAGCATGTCCAGCTGTGCTTTCTTTGGTATCTTTGGCGTCATGGTTGCCTTTCTATCTCCTAGCCCACTGCTGCCCCGGTCGACCCCAGAAGCCAACCATTCACAATCCCTGGCTTTGCTCACCAGTCCATCGGTCAGCCAAGGACCGCCAGCCTAGAGTTGGCGATCTGCACCTCCATCGGGCCACCGCACACCACGGCAGTTCTCATCACGGCAGAGGGAGGTGAGCGCACAATTCAGCCGACGATGCCCTCCAACGTGATCGGCTGGTGTCTACTCTTCCTGATCTGGCGAGAGTTCCACTGCTTTCAGTTCTCGCAGCAATCGCTTCTGTGGAATGATACACAGGAAGCCAAATGGTTCGTGACCCGTGTTGATGAACTGGTGGGGCTCATTGGAAGGGATGTACACTACGTCCCCATAGGTGATATCACTCTGCTCTTCACCGTGGCGAACCCAGCCCCGCCCGCGAACAACAAAGACGCCGTGGTCATGGACGTGCTGATCGAGCGAGCTCCATCCGCCCGGCTCTATCTGGACATAGCGTAAGGCGAAATGCGGCGATCGTTTGAAGGGACCAAGAATCCACCGCAAGGAGGCCCTCTTCGCGCCGTCGGCTTCGCCATAAGAGACGATCCTTTGCCCCTCCCAGTCAAACGTATTGTCCTGTCCAATGAACCTGTGAACCTTTCCCATCGAACTCTCCCATCCCGAGTCATCCAATCTGGAGGCCGTGGCAAAGCCGCCACGCCCCGCCCAGCGCTATCTCTGCGGCTCGGCTCTGTTTGACATATACTTCTCGAGAGCATCCTGCCAACCCGCCGCAGCAATGAGTCGCTCTACCTTCGCCAGCTCTTCCAGGCGTCGCGCATAACGATGCACGGTCTTGCCCTTGAATTCGGCCTTGAGCCATATTTGAACCAAGTCCCCTGCCAGCTCCGGTCCCACGACACGCGCTCCCAGAGAGAGGATATTCGAGTCGCCCGCCTCTTTGGAGGTCCGCGCGGTGAAGCCATCGTGACAGATGGCAGCCCGAATGCCCGGTATGCGATTCGCGCCCATGGCCATCCCATGACCGTTGCCACAGACAACAAAAGCCAGCTCGCAGTTGCCGGACACCAGTTCCCACACCACTCCGAGTGTGTATTCCAGGTGGTCAACTCGGTCCGCTGAATCGCAGCCGCAGTCCACAATCTCCACCCCTGCGTCCTTCAAGCGGGGCTTCAGGTACTCCTTCAGTGCGAAGCCGGCATGGTCGCTGCCCACGGCAATTCTCAGAGTCACATCCTTGTACCTCCACAAGCCGGCAAGGCGTTCAGGCCGACGGGCTGTCCCACAACCGTGCCCAGAAGCATCTACCGGCGTGTTTATGATGGTACCATTCATTCGCCTTGTCAAGTTGCCGCAGCCCTCGTACATCTCCCGGTTTGACGGATGCCTGTCCCTACCTATACTATCAGTATCCGACGACGGTTCCTGACAAGATGTTGTGGAGGATGGACAGCGTGCGCGATTTGACCCATTCAGTGGCGCTGAACAGAAAACCGAGGAGATAGGGATGTCTGAAACGACAAAGGGATCCCGGACAGCTCCCTGGTGGCGCACATTGCACCGCAACATTTGGGCAACCAGCCTGACCAGTTTCTTCATGGACATCTCCAGCGAGATGGTCATCAACATCCTGCCCCTCTTTCTCTCCAACGTGTTGGGCATCAAGACCAACATCATCGGGCTCATCGAGGGCATCGCTGAGGCAACAGCCAGCCTGCTGAAGGTCTTTTCGGGGTGGCTCTCGGACCGGCTGCGCCTGCGCAAGTGGCTGGCGGTTGCCGGGTATGGTATCTCCACACTGGCCAAGCCCTTCTTCTACCTGGCTGGCTCCTGGCAGGCGGTTGCTGCGGTGCGCTGGGCGGACCGCTTTGGCAAGGGCATTCGCACTGCTCCCCGAGACGCGTTGGTCGCCGACTCGGTCAGCGAGGACCAGCGCGGCCTAGCCTTCGGCTTCCATCGCGCTGCGGATACGGGTGGTGCTGTTTTGGGCATCCTGATCGCCCTCGTCGTGGTGTGGTCCAGCCAGCGGAGCAGCCTGGGACTCGGCGAATCCACCTTCCGTACCGTCGTGCTGATCAGTCTCGTCCCAGCGGTCCTGGCCGTGCTCTCCCTGGCGATCGGCGCTCAGGACGTGCCTGTCACGAAGCAGCGCGCTGCCCCCAAGTTCGCTTTCCGCAGCCTGGGCAAGCCCTTTGTGCTGTTCATGCTGATTGTCGGCCTGTTCGACCTGGGCAACTCCTCCGATGCCTTCCTTGTGCTGCGCGCTCAAGAGCGGGGCTTGAACGTTGTCGGGGTATTGGGCATGCTGGCTACCTTCAACCTGGTCTACACCTTGGTCTCCACGCCGGCGGGATCGCTTTCGGACCGCATCGGACGACGGAAGCTGCTCGTCGGCGGCTGGCTGGTGTATGCGGTGATCTACCTGGGCTTTGCGTTGGCCAGGCAGGGATGGCAAGTGTGGACGCTGTATGCCCTGTATGGCGTCTACTACGGGCTGACCTATGGCACGGCCAAGGCCATGGTGGCAGATATCGTGCCCGAAGAACTGCGCGGCACGGCATACGGCACCTACAATGCCATGCTGGGGTTGCTTGACTTTCCGGCTTCGCTCGTCGCTGGCTTGCTGTGGGATGGGCTGCCTGCCCTGGGTTGGCGGGGGTTCGGGGCACCTGCGCCGTTCTTCTTCGGAGC
>JBFEPU010000034.1:0-15330 GCA_041549915.1 Anaerolineae bacterium
GGGACAACGCGTGGCATTGAGGTAGGGCACCTTTTCAAGCTAGGCACGCGATACAGCGAGGCAGTGGGCGCCACCTACCTGGATCAGAATGGGCAGGCTCGGCCCATAGTGATGGGATCATACGGCATCGGCACAGGCAGGCTGATGGCTGGGATCATTGAGGAGAACCACGACGAGCGAGGTATAGCCTGGCCGCAGTCAGTTGCGCCGTACCAGCTTCACCTGCTGTCTCTGGGGACCATCCGCGAGGAGGTCGTGGCGGCGGCAGAGCAGCTCTATCAGCACCTCGTAGGAGCCGCCTACGAGGTACTCTACGACGATCGTGATGAGCGCGCCGGAGTCAAGTTTGCTGACGCAGACTTGATAGGCATTCCTTGGCGACTCGCAGTCAGCCAAAGAACGTTGGCAGAGAGAAGCGTCGAGCTCAAGCAGCGAAGCGAAAGCAGCCCGCGGTTGGTGCCCCTGGCGCAATTGGATGCTGTCCTGCTGGACCTTGTTTCAGGCTCTCGTCGAGGTTGCGCGACTTGAGCGGTGCAGACGTACAGAGGACGGTGACCACGGGGAGCCAACGCTTGAACCGACTGCCGCAGACTGTCCCGAGGGACGACAGCTCCACAATTGCTGAGCCGCACGAGTGTGCATTTGCACAAAACCCATAACGATGATATAATCAGCGCACGCTGAAAAGTGGGTTCGCCCCACTTTTCTTCATGTAGTTGTTGCTTCGCGGCACAGCGAGGCACCGTCTTGGGGGGAGGTTTCCAGGAGTTGAAGAACGATTTTCTTGTCGCCATAGCTCAGATCAGTGCTGAGCGGCATCTAGCCAAAGAGGTGGTTCTCGAAACAATCGAGCAAGCGCTGGTGGTCGCCTACAAGCGCAACTTTGGCGCGGCCCATAGCATTGAGGTCAAGATCGATCCCAACACGGGCAAGGCGCGTGTCCATGTAGAAAAGGAAATCGTCGAAGACGTCAAGGATGAGCGCAGTCAAATCTCGCTGAAGGAAGCCCGCCGGCTTGATGCAACAGCGGAAGTGGGCGAGGTGATACGGCTCGAGATGACGCCGAAGAACTGGGGGCGAATCTCTGCCCAGACAGCCAAACAGGTCATCCTGCAGCGCATCCGAGAAGCTGAGCGGGAGACGATGTATGCTGATTGGTCAGACCGGCTCGGCGAAGTCGTCATGGGCAGGGTGCGCAACATCGACTCCGGCGGCAACGTCATCCTGTCTCTGGGCAGGGCCGAGGCCGTCATGCCAAGAAGCGAACAGATATCGACCGAACAGTATACGCCTGGGCAGAGGCTGCGAACCTACATCTATGAGGTGGAAAAGACGAACCGCGGACCCCGCATCAGGGTGTCGCGCACGCACCGGCAGCTGCTGAGGCGCCTGCTCGAATCAGAGGTGCCGGAGATATACAATGGCGTTGTCGAAATCAAAGGTATCGCCCGGGAGCCTGGCTCGCGGTCCAAGGTAGCTGTGGCTGCCACCCAAGAGGGTGTCGATCCAGTAGGCTCTTGTGTTGGCATGCGCGGAGTGCGTATCCAGAATATCGTAAACGAGTTGAATGGGGAAAAGACGGACATTGTGGCTTGGGCGCCAGAAGAGCCGCAATTCATTGCCAACTCGCTCAGCCCAGCCAGGGTGGAGCACGTTTGGCTAGATCCCGAAACAAGGACGGCCACTGTCGTAGTGCCAGATAATCAGCTCTCGCTGGCCATCGGCAAGGAAGGCCAAAACGCTCGTCTAGCCGCCAAGCTGACGAACTGGCGCATCGATATCAAGAGCATGACCGAGTCCGCGGGAGAGGCTGAACGGCGCGCCAAGGAGGCGAAGGAGCGAGCAGAGAGAGAAGCGGAACTGGCGATCAAGCGGGCTGCCGCGGCAGCGCTCCTGGCCGAGGCAGAACTCACTCTGGCGAAGGAAGAGGAGCAGGTGGAGATCCTTGAAGAACCTGCACCGTTCGCTGAGGCGGAGATAGAGAAAGCGGCCGCAGTTGAGGCGGTAGTCGACGAGGCGCCATCGGAGGAGGCCCAACCCGAAGCAGTGGCGGTGCCATCGCAGGAGGTCCAACCCGAGGCAGCCGAAGTGCTGCTGGAGGCAGCTGCGGAAGTGGTCGAGCAGGTTCCGGAAGCACCAGTTGAGCCACAGGTTGTTGAGGAACAACTGACATGGGAGCCCGAAGAGGAAGAAGAGGAGTACGAAGAGGAAGACGATGACGAGAAGCGCGAGCGCAAGAAGGGGAAGAAGAAGCGCCGCGACCGTGATCTGATCTATGATGAAGAGGCCGGCATGGTTGTCAGTCGAAAGCGGCGCAAGAGCAGCCGTCGTACTCCAGACTGGGAAGAGTACATAGACCAATGAGCTCGACAGCGGCACGCACCGTCTCCTCGCTCGCGAGGCCGAGCTCAGCTTCGTAGAGAGATACTGGCCATGCCAAGAAAACGTGTCCCACTGCGCACCTGTGTGCAATGTCATGAGGTGCGCCCCAAACGAGAACTGATTCGCATCGTCCGCTCGCCAGAAGGCGCCATTGAGATCGATGCGCAAGGCAAGGCCGCAGGCCGAGGGGCCTACCTGTGCCGTAGCAGAGCGTGTTGGCAAAGTGCGATTTCCGGAGACCGCCTGGACTATGCGCTCAAGGTCAGACTGAGCCCCGAAAGAAAGAAGCGGCTTTTGGAATACGGGGAGCAACTACCGAGCACTGTCGAAGAGTGCTGATCCTACGCCTGACGAGACTTCCGAGAAAGGAGCAGGTGACAGCCACCACGGTTGAGAGCTCTATACGTGCATGCTGAGATGCTGAGAACTGCTTCAGACCACAAGAAGAGAGTGCCGCGACAAGACACCATCGGCGAGATTGAGCGACAGGGGATGGCCATGGCGGACTGACAGCAAGTGCCAGATTCCACCCTACTTCTGCTCTCCTCCTGACCTCTCCCCTGTCACACCACTCGCCGCGTGTGCTCGCCCTCTCAACACGAGTTGTGCATTCATCAGCCACAACCAAGGCTGGACAGTACCACTGCAATGCAAGATCCTGAGGTTCTGTGCGCCGCTGCCATCTACCCCAGAATGGAACAGGATCGAAAGACAGAAGGGGGAAGGCTATGAACAAAGAAAACACTACTAGTGCGAAGACAAAGGATGTAGCGAGAACTGAGCCCACTGCGACCGCCCAACTGAAGGGCGGAGCTCCGGCAGACAAAGGCCAAGTTCCTGAGAGCACCGTTGCGTCCGAGGTGGTCACATTGCCAGACGCGATCGCCGTACGCGACCTGGCCGAGTTGCTGGACATCAGTCCCATCAACCTCATCCGCGAACTGATGAAGAATGGCATCATGGCCAACATCAATCAGGAGATTGACTATGACACCGCTGCTGTTGTGGCGACTGATCTAGGCTTCCAGGTTCAGCAGGAACTCCCACCAGAGCCGGTCACGGAGGAGCCCGAAGCACCTGGCCGCAAGCGCCGTGTCTACCGTCCGGAGGAGCTCGCCAAGCTGGTGTCACGTCCGCCGGTTGTGACAATCATGGGCCACGTTGACCACGGCAAGACCTCGCTATTGGACGCTATCCGGCAGGCCCACGTCGTGGATAGCGAGGCCGGCGGCATTACCCAGCACATCGGTGCCTACCAGGTCGAGGCACAGGGAAAGAGGATCACGTTTCTGGACACTCCCGGCCATGAGGCTTTCACGGCCATGCGTGCACGCGGCGCCATGGCCACCGACATTGCGATACTGGTCGTTGCCGCCGACGACGGCGTACAGCCACAGACGAGAGAGGCGATCGACCATGCCCGGGCTGCCCAGGTGCCGATCGTGGTTGCCCTGAACAAGATAGACAAGGCCAACGCAAACCCTGAGGTCGTTAAGAAGCAGCTTTCAGATGTAGATCTCGTCGTAGAAGATTATGGGGGGAACGTCATCTGCGTCCCTGTCTCAGCCAAGCAGCAGACCGGCCTGGAGGCGCTGCTGGAAATGATCCTTCTCGTTGCTGAGATGGAGGATCTGAAAGCCAATCCGGAAGCTGCCGCGGAAGGAGTGGTCATTGAGGGACGAATGGACAAGCAGAAAGGCGCCCTTGGAACGCTCCTCGTACAGGAAGGCACGTTGCGGGTCGGTGACCACCTGGTGATCGGCGATCAGGCTGGCAAGGTTCGGGCCATGTTCGACGACAAGGGCAAGCGCACTGACAGTGCATCACCCTCGTCTCCAGCCGTCGTGCTGGGCCTGGCCCAAGTACCCACTGCAGGTGACGCTTTCACCGCAGTGGAGGACGAGCATGCGGCACGAGCAACGGCTGCGGCTGAGGCCAGCCGCCGTGAGGTCATGGCTGAAGGGAAGGCACAGAAGGCTCTCAGCCTGGATGACTTTTTCGCTGAGGCTCAGGCCGGAAAGGTCAAGGAGCTAGATCTAATCCTCAAGGCAGATGTGCAAGGGTCCATTGAGCCCATTGTCAACTCGGTGGAGCGACTCGGGGACGAGATGCTCACCGCCAGGTTCCTGCACGTGGGGACCGGAAACATCAACGAGTCGGACATTATGCTCGCCCTCGCATCCAACGCTATTGTCATTGGCTTCAACACGCAAGTTGATTCCGCTGCAGTTCGCATGGCGGAGGGCGAAGGCATCGAGATACGCCAGTACGACATCATCTACAAACTGGTGGATGACATCGACATGGCGCTGAAGGGAATGCTCGAACCCACTTTTGAAGAGGTGACTGTTGGTCGAGCTGAAGTGAAGGCAGTCTTTCGCATTCCGGGAAAGAAGCGCGTTGCGGGCTGTCTCGTAACCGAAGGGATTGCGGCGCGAAACGCGATGGTGCGCGTCCTGCGCGGTGATAAAGCGCTCTTTGATGGTCAAGTTGCATCGCTACGCCGATTCACGGAAGATGTGCGCGAAGTTAGCACAGGCATGGAGTGCGGCGTTGGCGTCGAGGGCTTTGGCGAGTTTGAGATCGGCGACGTACTCGAGTTCTACAGAAAGGAACAGGTGAAGTAGGGTGCCCTGTGCCGTATAGTACAGCACAACCCTACTGCACTTTCCGGATATGCCAACTCGTCGACAAGAACGGGTGAGTGAACGCATCCACGAAGAGATCAGCGCTCTCCTACAGAGGGAGATCGGGGATCCACGCCTTGCGAACGTCACAGTCACCGGCGTTGAGGTCAGCCCAGATCTGAAGATGGCGTCGATATTCATTTCCGCGCTCGGGGACCGCGAGGCACGCGCCGCTGCCTTGCAGGGCCTGCAGCACGCTTCGAGTTACGTCCGTTGGCAGTTGGCGCAGCGCATACAGCTGCGATACACTCCAGAGCTACGCTTTGAGTTGGATGAATCCTGGCAGCGCGGTGCGCGCATTGATGAGCTCCTGGAGCAAGTTCATCACGATGACGCTCTCGAGGAGTCGCCGGGCGCTGAACCAGAAGATGCCTCCAGCAGCGGATGAACCGGGACCGCTCGGGAAGAGACAAGGGAGAATGAAGGCCGCTCAGCAGTACCTCAGCGCGGCGCAGAGCGTGTATGTCGCTTGCCACATCATCCCCGACGGCGATGCGATCGGCTCGCTGCTCGGGCTCGGCCTGGCACTGAAGCATCTGGGCAAGCAGTGCACAATGGCTTGTGCGGATTCCGTGCCCTTCAAGTTTGATTTTCTGGCAGGCGTACAGGATATTGTGGCTCGGGCACCCACTGCGGAGGATGTCATTGTCGCCGTGGATTGCAGCGATACTGATCGGCTGGGTGCGCTGTACAACGCGGCAGTCTTCGACAGTCGGCCGGTGATCAACATCGATCATCACGTCACGAACATCCGCTTCGGCACGGTGAACCTCGTGCAGTTCCTGCCTTCCACAGCTGAGATCGTGTACCAGCTGATAGGCCGCTTGGGCGCACCGCTGGACAGCGACATCGCTTCTGCTTTGCTCACCGGGCTCGTCACCGATACCCGTTGCTTCCGCACTGGTAACGTGACAGCCAAGCAGCTGCGAACTGCACTCGGGCTGATGAGAGCAGGTGCGTCTCTCCCAGGGATCACCGACCTGGTATACAATCGCGAACCGATTTCACGGATCTGCCTATGGGGACGCGCGCTAGCCGATGTCAAGACGACCGGGCGGATCATCTGGACCGAGGTAGGGCGTGATACGATAGGCCAGTGCGGTGCATCACCCGACGAGGGCGACGGGCTCGTCAGCTTTCTGGCCAGCGCCATGGGTGTGGACGTGGCCGTGGTCTTTCGCGAGGCGGACGATGGACGCATCGAGGCATCCATGCGGGCCGGTAGAGGGTGGGATGTTTCAGCCGTGGCACTGGCCTTTGGAGGCGGGGGGCACCCACGCGCAGCAGGATGCACAGTCACTGGAGAGATGAGGACTGTACGCGAGCGCGTCCTGAGCGCAGTTGAAGCCTCCCTTCAGCAGCAGGAAGAGCGCCACAAGGAGTCACCTGAGCAGGGCAGCGTGTAACCTCAAGGAGGGGCCACTGGGCATGTCTGGCATGTCAGAGGGCCAAATTTGCGGCATCTTGAACATCAACAAACCCAAAGGCATGACCTCACATGATGTGGTGACTCTCGTGCGCCGGGTCACCGGCCAGAGAAAAGTAGGCCACGCAGGGACGCTAGATCCCCTGGCCACCGGGGTACTGCTCCTGTGCCTCGGCCGAGCAACTCGTGTTGCCGAGTATCTGATGGCCAGCGACAAGATCTATCGTGCCAACATCCGACTGGGCACCACGACCGACACCTACGACGCCGAGGGCGAAATCGTGGCGGTGGCTGATGCGGGAAGGGTGACGCGTGCTAGAGTGGAGCAAGAACTAAGCAGCTTGGTGGGCACTTTGGAGCAGGTACCGCCTATGTACTCTGCCATTAAGCACAAAGGCACACCACTATACCGCCTTGCCAGACGAGGCCAGAGCGTGAAACGCCGGCCACGTACCGTACAGATCCGGGAATTGCGGCTCCTGCAATGGAAGCCTCCGGAGCTCGAGATAGAAGTCCATTGTAGCAAAGGTACATACATCCGCTCGCTGGCCCATGATCTAGGGCAGCGTATCGGCTGCGGTGCGTACCTGGTCAGCTTGACGCGACTGGCCAGTGGCAGCTTTCGCATCGCGCAATCGGTCAGCCTGGATGAGCTGGAGAAGATTGTTTCTCGAGGAGAGATAGCCGGGCTTCTCCACTCGCTGGACACGGCACTGCAGGCCTACCCGGCCGTTGCCGTAGATCCGAGGACGGCAGGCCGGATCGTTCTTGGGCAACGCGTCGAACTGTCCGCGCCTCCAGCATCACATTTGTGTCGAGTCTATGGGGCAGATGGCCAGCTGCTGGCACTGCTGCGATACCGGTCTGATGGTCTGTGGCAGCCCCACAAGGTTTTTGCGCAACCGCCAACCAATGAGAATCATTCGCGATCTGCATCGAGCCAATGTAGGACGTGAGACTGTACTGACTATCGGCGCTTTTGACGGACTGCATCTGGGGCATCAGGAACTGCTCAGGAAGCTGATCGTCAGGGCACGTCAGACGGACCGTAGCAGCGCAGTGCTGACTTTTGATCCGATACCAAGGGCTGTCTTCGATCCCAAGGGCAACACCACCTGCCTGACCACCTTGGAGGATAAGATCGGACTCTTCGAAGAGTGGGGCCTGGATCTACTGGTGATTTTGCCCTTTACCCGCGAACTGGCAAACACGTCGGCACAGGAGTTCGCGAGAGAGCTGCGCGAGCACCTGCAAATGGTTGAGCTGTGGGTTGGGTGGAACTTTGCCCTGGGCCGCGGGCGTTCGGGCAACGTGTCGGTTCTGAAGAAGATGGGCAAGGTCATGGGCTTTGAGGTGCATGTCGTTGGGCCAGTGAGTGACGGCGAGGTGCTGATCAGCAGCACTGAGATTCGCAACCTCATCGCTGCTGGACGCGTGCGCGAGGCCGCAGAGATGCTAGGGCGCTACCACCAACTCGGTGGTCTGGTCGTGACCGGAGATGATCGAGGCAAGGAACTGGGCTTTCCGACGGCCAACCTGGACGTACGCGAGCAGTGCGCCATCCCAGCCGTTGGCGTGTACGCAGCCTACGCCAGCATCAGCGGCGGACGCTACTCCGCTGTGGTGAACATCGGCTTCCGACCCACGTTCGGGGCCGGAGAACGGACCGTCGAAGCGCACTTGCTCGGCTTTCGCGGGGACCTGTACGGGCAGGAGATGTGTGTTGAGTTTGTGGAACGTCTCCGTGCAGAGCGTCGTTTTCCAAACGCCGCCGCACTCTGCGCGCAGATTGTGAAGGATATCGCCCGGGCACGTGAGATTTTGCAATGACCCCACGCTTCGAGCAGCTAGATCACACGGCCGACCTGGCCCTCCGTATCTACGGTCGCGATCTGCGTGAGCTCTTTGCCAGCGCTGCCTACGCCATGTTCAGCCAACTGGCGGAGGTAGCCGGACTTGATCACACCATAGAACGTATCGTAAGGGTTCGAGGCACCGACTGCGAGTCGTTGCTGGTCAACTGGCTCAACGAACTGCTCTACCTCCACGAAACTGAAGGCGAAGTGTACTCGGCATTCCGCATCGACGAACTCTCATCTGATTGCCTCGCGGCGACTGTGCATGGCGCACCGTGTGAGGAGATCTACACCATCATCAAGGCGGCCACCTATCACAATCTCACGATCGACAAGTCGGGCGAAGGGTTTGTGGCCACAGTTGTGTTCGACGTGTGAGTTGTCTGTGTGCTGATGACATCCAGCACGCAAATGCCCCCAGGGGAGGTGCAGCATGGTGAGCAAGAAAGAATTCAAGAGGCTTGAAGAGTACTTGTGGGAGATCCCACAGGACCACCGCAGCGACATGCGCGTGCCCGCTCGCATCTACGCCGATGATGCGTTGTTAGAGGCAGCGCTGCAGGACCGCTCGATTGAACAGCTGATCAACACCGCGTGCCTTCCCGGGGTGGTCAAGTATGCCGTGGCCATGCCTGACATCCACCAGGGCTACGGCCCTCCCATTGGCGGTGTGGCCGCGATGGACGTGAAAGACGGTGTCATTTCGCCTGGGGCTGTCGGGTACGACATCAACTGTGGGGTGCGCCTGCTGCGCTCCAACATCGAAGCTGACCAGCTCAAGCCACTGATGGATGAACTCATGGCAAGCCTGTACAACCAGGTGCCAAGTGGAGTGGGCAAAGGCGGAGACATCCGGCTATCAGGCCGCGATATGGACAACGTCCTGGAGAAAGGATCTGCCTGGGCGGTGGCGGAAGGTTATGGTACGAAGGACGATCTGGAACACTGCGAAGAGAGGGGAGGGCTGGCCGCTGCAAAAGCGAGCGCGGTGAGTACCAAGGCCAAGAAGCGCGGCAGCAACCAGCTAGGCACTCTGGGAGCCGGCAACCACTTTGTCGAGATCGGAGAAGTTGTCGAAGTCTATGACCAAGATACTGCCGAGCAGTTCGGGATATTTCTCGGACAAGCGGTGCTGTGGGTACACTCCGGCTCTCGCGGGCTGGGCCATCAAGTCTGCAGTGAATACGTGCGCAAGTTGCAGAGCGCTGTAGTCAAATATGGAATCCGTCTCCCCGACCGAGAGCTAGTCTGTGCACCGGTTGACTCTCCAGAGGGTCGGGAGTACATGGCCGCCATGGCCGGTGCCGCCAACTACGCCTGGGCCAACCGCCAGCTGCTCATGCACCGCGCACGCCAGGTACTTCAGGAAGTCTTGGCACCACGCTTCAAGAACATCAGCTTCGAGCTGGTCTACGATATCGCGCATAACATCGCCAAAGTGGAAGAGTTCGTTATCAATGGCAGTCCCACAAAAGTGGTGGTGCATCGCAAGGGAGCAACGCGATCTTTTGGCCCTGGAAATCCCGTGCTGCCGGAGGATTACCGAGAGGTGGGTCAGCCGGTGTTGGTGCCTGGCGATATGGGCACAGCTTCCTACCTCCTGGTGGGGACCAACGAGGCGACGGAGAAATCGTTCGCCTCGACGTGTCACGGTGCCGGGCGCGTCATGAGCCGCCGCGCCGCAACGAGGAAAATGCGCGGCGAAGAAGTCCGGCGCCGTCTGGAAGCACAGGGCATCACCGTTCGGGGCCCGTGGAAGGGGCTGGCCGAGGAGGCCCCACACGCGTACAAGGACATCGACCGCGTGGTCAATGTCGTGCACAAGGCCGGACTGGCACGCAAAGTGGCTCGCATGGTGCCTCTCGGCGTGATGAAAGGCTGAGAGACGGTATGCGTGACCTGCTCACGGGATTCGCTCGCACAGCGACCCGGATGATGCAGCGAGGTTCCGCGACTACACTACAGAAGGAGAGAGGCAGTGTCGATTCTGGACAAGTTGAGCAAGGGAGTTGGCAAGGCGGCAGACCAGGCCAAGTTCGAGGCAGAGAAGCGCCTGCGGATAAACAGGCTGAACGATGAACTCGCCAAACTGGACCGCGACCTGGAGCAGGCAGCACTGGCCATCGGCAGAAAGGCGATCAAGCTGCGCGTGGCCGAACTGGAGGACCTGATCCAGGACGCGGAGGCGACAGAAGCTCAGATCGCCGCCAAGAAGGCTGAACTGGAGAAAGCAAAGGCCGAGGAATTCAAAGAGCCCTAGCCAGGTGAAGTCTCTGTCTCAGCTTCGGACCGGGGCTGAACCCGGTACCAAATCCTGCCTCAATAGCGGTCAGTAATCCAGCATACTGGCACTTCCGTTCCCTGGAGACGAGCAACCTGCCTCGCTGCCTGGTGCTGTCTCACAACGTGGCGCTCTGCAGCAGTCAGCCCGGGCTAAGCAGCCCGTCCGTTCGCTCGCAGCAGGGTCGCTTCCCGGTTCGCAGTCAGCATAGAGTTGAGCTGCTGCGTCCTTCTGTCGACGCGGCTGGGTACTCTGACACGTGCTAATACGCAAGGGGTACCCGAGCGAGCCTCAAGAGATGCAATCAGCTCACTCGCTTGACCGCTCTCACGGCCACGTAGTGACCGGTCACGAATCGCGTCGGCAGGCGCGACAGGTGTTCAAGGGACATCAGTAGCCTCAGGAAGCCTGCCCTTGTCGCTGGCGAAGCATGCCGCTGCAGCAGGCGTGTCATCGCCACGGCCAGAACGCTGGGATGGTGCATCAGCGCGGTCACTTCGAGTACCTCGAAGCCAACCTCTCGTACCAGTCTCTGCAATCGTCCCGGGCCACAGGTGGCGCCAACGTAGTACGGGACGACCGTTCTCAAGCGCTCCATCAATCTAGGGGGCATAGCATTGCGCACGGCAATGGCTGGGTTAGCCAGATTGTCCAGAGATAGGAGCAGCTGGCCTCCGCTGACCAGCACGCGGTAGAGTTCCGCCAGACTGACGATCACTTGATCCAGTGATTCAAAGTGGTCCAGCGTAGAGTTCGACACGATCGCGTCGAATGTGCTATCAGCGAAGGGTAGACAGCGTACGTCCGCCTCGATCCCAATGAGATCGCTGTGGCGCGATCTCGCCTCACCCACGGTCAAGGTCGCCACATCTGTACCGATCACCGCTTGCGCCCGCGATGCCAGCAGCGGGTGCAGTCCCTGGCCGCAAGTCTCGTCGAACAGGTCGGTCTTGAGCAGGCGCTTGACCGGTTTGTCAGGCAGCCACCGGGCGAAGAGAGCGCTGTAGATCGCATCGCTGTGCACACGCCACAGCGCCTGTGGATGTTCTTCCTGCCATGCCTGGGCAACCGAGTCCCAGTAGCGCGCTTGCTTGTCCAACACCCCTGACCCTCACCGATTATCCATCCGTCACCGGTACAACTGAAGTATACTGATTTGAACCACAGGTGGCAATGCCGCATATGCATGAGCAGGCCAGCCAAGCTCCGCTCCAGTGTCACTGTCCCACCGCCGTCAGGCGGACAGGTCGCGGTGCCTACACAGTGGCCTTTCAGCAGCCGTGCCGTCTCCGCTTGGAAGCGTTGACCTGCTGGCCGCCCCGCGGTATAATCAGCCTCAATATGCTTCCGCGCAACCCGGGGCCGATAATGCCAAAGCTCTCCGAAACAGCTCTCAAAATGGGTCTTCGCAGCTTCTCCCTCTTCGTCTTTGCACTCGGTTGGGAACTGTTGGCGCTCAGGCTGGACAGCCTGCTGCTGCCGACTTTCACTGAGACGATCGCCGCCCTCGCACAGCTCATCGCCACGCGCCAGCTGTGGGAGGCGCTGTGGATCAGCAACCAAGCGATGGTACTCGGATTCTTGCTTGCCTCCTTGGTGGGAATCCCTCTTGGCCTGCTGATCGGGCGCGGGCGCGCTATCGAACGATACGTGGATCCCTATCTCAGCGTCCTCCTTGCTACGCCCAAGTCAGCGCTGATGCCCATTGTGATTATGGCAACCGGGCTCGGCCTTGTCTCGAGAGTGCTTGTCGCTTTCACCCACGCCATCGTCGTCATCACTGTGACTGTGCGCGCTGGACTGCGGACGATTGATCCAACTTTGATCGAAATGGCGCAGTCATTCGGCGCGACCGAGCGACAACTCTGGCGCAAGGTCTTTCTCCGCGGCGCTCTGCCTGCGGTTCTCACAGGATTGCGACTGGGAGTGGCACGTGCGATCTCAGGCATGATCAGCGTCGAGCTTCTGCTCGTCGCAGTTGGCATCGGTCGCCTGATCCTGAACTTCCAGGGTACGTTCGACGCTGCAGGCCTCTATGCAACGGTGTCCGTCGTCCTCGCCGAGGCGCTCTTGTTGCTGCAGGTCGTCAGCTGGCTTGACCGACGGATGGCGCCCTGGAGAAGGGAGAGGGACATCCGATGATTGAGCTGCGGGATTGTGGCAAGACCTTTCCCAGCCAGAATGGGCGCGCACGAGTGGTTGCCCTGAAAGGTATGGATCTGACGGTCCGGGCTCAGGAGTTCGTCTGTCTGCTGGGCCCAAGCGGCTGCGGCAAGACGACCCTGCTGAAGACCATCGCCGGGCTATTGTCTGTGGATGAGGGCGAGGTATGCATCGATGGCAGACCAGTCACCGGTCCGGGACCTGACCGCGCGATGGTTTTCCAGGATTTTGCCCTCTTGCCGTGGGCAAATGTCGTGACGAATGTAGCCTTCGGTTTGGAGCTGCGCAGCGTACCGAGAGCGATACGCGAGCAGAGGGCGCGTGAGTTGATTGATGCAGTGGGGCTGGCCGGGTTTGAGCTCCACTATCCACGCCAGCTGTCAGGAGGCATGCAGCAACGCGTCGGTTTGGCCCGCGCGCTTGCGGTGGACCCGAAGATCCTGCTGATGGACGAACCATTTGGTTCGGTGGACGCGCAGACGCGGCGTCTGCTGCAGGAGGACCTGATGGGGCTGCTGGAGCGCACACGCAAGACGGTGATCTTTGTCACGCACAGCATGGATGAAGCCGTGCGACTCGGAGACCGTGTGGTGTTGATGACCCCCCGTCCCGGCCGCGTTCACGACACGTTCGACGTGGAACTCCCGCGCCCGCGTCCTCCTGATCTCGACAAGCATCCCCGCTTCGCTGAACTGAAGGAACAGCTCTGGCAACAGTTGAGGGCGATGCAGAGGTGAACCCGATTATGCGCAACGCAGAGAGGGTTTCCTCGCCATGATCTCGCCGCGCGAGCATGCGGACCCACCCCCAGGCATCGGCGAGGGTAGGCTACTTCCGCGGACGCTTGCTGATGCGCAAGGCCGGGACATACCCATCGGCGACGCGCGCCACGCTTTCTTTGCACTCCTCGTCGGTGGCGCCGTCTGGGAGATCGCAGGACGAACGCTGCAATACAGCTTTCTTCCGCCACTCTCGAACGTGCTGCGCGCGGCACTGAGGCTGATCGCCAGCGGCCAGATTCTGGGTTATCTCGCTGCCAGTCTCGTCAGTCTGGCGATTGGCTACGGGCTGGCCGCCGCAGGCGGCGTCTTGTTGGGATTGCTGATGGGACGCTATCACATAGTAGAGTACGTGGTCGAGCCGTACGTGGGTGCTCTTCTGACAGCACCAAAGCTCGTATTTGTCCCCATTCTGTACGCCTTTCTTGGCATCGGCCGCGGCACCCAGGTTGCGGTTGTCTTTTTGAGCGCCTTTTTCGTCATCGTCATCAACACCATGGCTGGCATCCGCAGTGTGGATGCTAGCTGGATTGAGATGGCTCGCGCCTTTGGCGCCAAGGAACGTCAGCTCTTGTGGAAAGTGCTGTTACCAGGAGCGCTGCCGCTGATAATGGCAGGATTGCGCCTCGGCATGGGGCGCGCCGTCAAGGGAATGATCAGAGGCGAGATGTTTATTGCGCTGTTTGGCATGGGAGCGTTGCTGCGCAAGTACGGCAGCCGCTTCGACTCGGAGAGCGTATTCGCCATTCTCCTGGTGGTGGTCGCCTTGGCGTTAATCTGTTCATATGCCGTGCAGCTGGTTGAGCGCCGGCTCACCAGTTGGACGGAGCCGCGACCATGAACAAGACACTGGACTACCTGAGGATGTTCGCCCAGTTTCCGCTGGTGCTGAGGCGGTTCTCAAAGCGCCGGCTGACGCTGGGTGGGGCCAAGGACATCGTCCGTCGGCAAATCGAGAGCCGCGAACAGAGGTTTCTGCGCATCCTAGAGCGCGGCGTCTACGCCTATCCGCCCAGCCCCTACCGCGCCCTGCTGGAAATGGCCGGCTGTGGATTCGGCGACCTGCAGGAGATGGTCCAGCGCAAAGGGCTGGAAAAGACATTGCGCGCGCTGCGTGAGGCTGGCGTATTCGTGACCTTCGAGGAGTTCAAGGGACGAAAGCCCATTGTGCGACACGGCAGGGAGATTCCTGTCCAACCGCGCGACTTTGACAACCCGCTTGCGCGGCGGGATTTTGCCTATCAAACCGGAGGATCCACTGGTATAGCCTCGAGCGTTGCTGCCGACCTGGATCACATGGCCGCACGGGCGGTATATCAACTGCTTACCCTCGACGCGCACGGCATGTTGGATGCTCCCTCGGCCACCTGGCACGGCATCCTGCCTCATCACGGGCTGGGCACGATGCTCCGTCGCTCTTGCATCGGGCCGCTGCCAGAACGCTGGTTCTCGCCCATCGGCTGGCGGGACTCAGAGCATTGGCTCAGCTACAGTGTGGCCACGTGCTACATCATCTTCTGGATGAGACTGCTCGGCCTGCAGGTGCCGCTCCCTGAAATCGTGAGAGTTGACCAGGCCCTCGTAGTTGCGCGCTGGGTTGCGGATACCCTTCGGACGCATGGGCAATGTGTACTCCACACCCAGGTCAGCCGGGCCGTGCGGGTCTGCATTGCCGCTCAGGAAGCAGGGCTTGACCTCACCGGTGCCGCCATCAAGGGTGGTGGAGAACCGCCAACCCCTGCCAAGGTGCGGCACA
>JBFEPU010000035.1:0-14731 GCA_041549915.1 Anaerolineae bacterium
CGTAGGAGTTCAGAAACCCGGTCTCGGGGAGACCGGGTTTCTGAAAGTCCGCACGGACAGGCTACTTGATTTCAACGACCGCGCCGACTTCTTCGAGCTTGGCCTTGGCTGCGCCGGCTTCTTCCTTACTGACGTCTTTCAAGACAGTGCTCGGTGCGCTGTCTACCAGTGCCTTGGATTCTCGCAGGCCCAGCTGTGTCAGTTCGCGAACGCCCTTGATCACCTTGACCTTCTCGGGGCCGACTTCCTTGAGGAACACCTCAAACTCAGTCTGCTCCTCGGCGGCCGGTGCGGCAGCAGCGCCAGCTGCTGGTGCTCCTGCAACGGCAGCAGCTACGAGCGGTGCGGCAGCGGTGACACCCCAGCGCTCTTCGAGCGCCTTCTTTAGCTCCACTAGGTCGAGTACGCTCAGCTTCTCGATGGCTTCAATGATCTCTTCGGTCTTCACTCTTTCTACCTCCTGGTATATGGATTCGTATGCATTTGGTCTGGGCTGCTTACCCCATCTGCTCCGCACGCGCGCTGAGCGCGTACAGCATACCGCGGAGCGCCCCATCGAGCAGGCCCACGAAACCGCTGATAGGCGACTGCACGCTGGCCAGGGTCTGCGCTTGTAGGACTTCTATCGCTGGTAGCTCGGCCAGTGTCTGGATCTGTTGGGCATCCAGAACGCGCTCGCCCTGAAAGCCCCCTTTGATTGTGAGAGACTCTGTTTCCTTGGCGAACTGCCTCAGTTCCTGCAACGGCTGGCCAAATTCTCCGAACAGAAAGCTCAAGGCGGTCGGGCCTTGCAGCAGCCCCTCGAGATCCGGGAGTCCCAGCTCCTGGAGGCTCCTCAGTATCAAGCTGTTCTTGGCTACCATGAATCTGCTGTCGAGAGGGCGGAGTTTGTTGCGCAGCTCAGCCATCTGGCCGGCGGTTAGGCCGCGGTAGTCGGAGAGAACTACGACATTGCTGCGCTCCAGCATCTCCTTGAGTTCAGCAACCACCTCTTGTTTCTTCTCTTTCGATATTGCCAATGTGTCCCCCTTCCTTGCGCCCGTTTCAGGCTAGAGAAAAGCAAAAGAGCCCTTGCGCCGACCTGCCAGGCACAAAGGCTCACAGTGAAACGAAAACACCGCGATACTCCGCCTCGGCAGGCATTCGCATTAAGCGCGTGTGCGCACCTGCTGTCTCCGGCAATATACCGGGCTAGAAGTATGATTTGCTATACTACTTTGACTGCCAGAGCCTGGTTGATGTCTACCTTGATCCCTGGGCCCATCGTGGACGTCAGCGTGATCTTGTTGATGTACCTTCCCTTGGCACCGCTAGGCTTGGCCCGGGTGATGGCCTCCAGTACCGCAGTCAGGTTGTCCGTCAGTTGCTGCTGGCTGAAACTCACCTTGCCGATGGACAAGTGGATATTGGCAGTCTTGTCCAGGCGGTATTCCACTCGCCCCTGCCGGGCTTCAGTAACAGCCCGCTGTAGATCTTCCGGTTGCACGACGGTGCCAGTCTTGGGGTTTGGCATCAGCCCTCTGGGGCCAAGGATCTTGCCCAACCGCCCAACCTTGCCCATCATCTGGGGGATGGCCATCGCTACATCGAACTCGAACCATCCCTCCTCAACTCTCTTTACCAGGTCATCACTTCCGACATGATCTGCCCCGGCTTCCTCCGCATGCTTGGCCGCTTCGCCTTCAGCAAAAACCACAATGCGCACGGCCTTGCCAGATCCACTGGGCAGAAGCACTGTGCCACGGATTTGCTGGTCTGCCTTGCGTGGATCCAGGTTCATGGCGAGGTGCAGGTCGACGCTGGCATCAAACTTCTCGAATGATGTCTTCTGCACCAACTCGATTGCTTCTTCAGGTGAATAAGCCTGTTGTCTATCGATCAGCTTCAGGTTATCTCGGTATTTCCTGCCGTGTTGCGGCATTGTTCCTCCTTTGTGGTCCTAGCGGGCTCAGCCCTCCCACCCTCTTGTCTCACCCAACAGGCCACAGGTCCTGCATGCGTGGCGGGACAGGTTACTCTTCCTTGACCTCAATGCCCATACTGCGGGCTGTACCTTCGATGATCCTCATCGCGCCTTCCAGGTCGATCGCATTGAGATCCTTCAGCTTCAGGGTTGCGATGTCTCGTACCTGCTGGCGCGTAACCTTGCCGACTTTGGTGCGGTTCGGCTCGCCGGATCCTTTCTCTATGCCTGCTGCTTTCTTCAGAAGATCGTAGGCGGGTGGCGTTTTGGTGACAAAGGTGAAGGAGCGATCCGTGTACACTGTGATTTCCACCGGCACAACCGAACCGGCCATGCTCGCTGTCCGCGCGTTGTACTCTTTACAGAAAGCCATGATGTTGACCCCGTGCTGGCCCAAAGCTGGGCCGACTGGGGGCGCAGGATTGGCTTTCCCGGCCTCGATCTGCAACTTGATGATCGCCTTGACTTTCTTTGTCACGAATCCTCCCGCTAATCAGATGCTCGGCTACTGCTTTTGCACTTGCAGGAAGTCGAGTTCCACAGGTGTCTCTCGCCCGAAGAAGGACACCATTACTCGCACTCTTCCTTTTTCCAGGTTCAGCTCCTCGACCGTGCCCACGAAATCGGTGAATGGGCCATCAACAATGCGCACCGTCTGCCCTTCACGGAAGCCGACTTTGATCTTGGGTGCTTCCATTTCCATGCGCTTGAAGATCTTGGCCGCTTCTTCCGGGCGGAGCGGTGTTGGTCTGCTGCCGGAGCCAACAAAGCCAGTCACGCCAGGCGTATTACGCACAGCGTACCATGATTCCTCGTCCATGAGCATCTGTACCAAGACATAGCCAGGGAAGACGCGCTTTTTTGTCTTGCGCCGGCTTCCTTCCTTGATCTCGATTTCTTCCTCTGTGGGCACGACCACCTTGAAGATCTTGTCCTGCATGTTCATGGACTCGATGCGGTGTTCGAGGTTCGTCTTCACTTTGTTCTCGTAGCCAGAGTAGCTGTGCACGACGAACCAAGCCCGACCATCGTCGGGTTCTGCTTCCTCTTCCTGCACCGGTTCTTCGGCTGGCGCCTCTTCCTCCGTTGGCTCCTCTTCCGCTGGCAATTGTGCATCCGCAGCCTCTTCCTGCGGATGCACCACTGCTTCAGCTTCGCCCTCTGCTTCAATGGAGCCAGCCTCGGCGGTGTCGATCACGGGCTGTTCATCGGCCGCCGTCTCCAGGTCGGCCGGTGCAGCCTGTTCAATTTCGTTCTGCGCCTCGTCCGCTGGACTTGGCGTGGTTTCTTGTGTCTCCGTCATCATGCTTTCTACAACCCGGCTCCCAAGCCGATGATCAGTCTCATCAACCATGAGAAGGCATAGTCGACCAGCGCCATAACGGCGCTTGAGATGAGCAACACGACCATCACGATTGTGCTCAGTCTGAGTACTTCTGCTCGGGATGGCCAGGTGACTTTGCGGAGTTCGGCACGAACTTCTTTCAGGTACCTAGTTATGCGATTGTCAGCGAGAGCTCTAGCCATTGCGCACTTCCATTCTGCAAGTCACTGACACTTCAAGACACCGGATCTCCAGGGGCAGTTCTTTGTGTGGACCGCACTCCTGTGACACGGTGTCTTGAACATAGTGTCTCACAGGCCAGGCAGGATTCGAACCCGCAACCGGCGGTTTTGGAGACCGCTGCTCTGCCAAATTGAGCTACTGGCCTTCAGTCTCCGGCCTCTTCAAGCCGCGAGGGGTTACTTGGCCTCGCGATGGAGGGTGTGAGACCGGCATCTGGGACAATACTTCTTCAGTTCGATACGCCCAGGATCGTTCCTCCGGTTCTTGGACGTGGTATAGTCCCTTTCTCTGCACTCTACGCAAGCCAAGGTGATTACAATGCGTGCTTCCTTCTTTGCCATTACCTTTCACTCCCCATCTGCCCGGTGTGGGCAGGTGAGCCTCTACTCGACGATTTTGGTGACCACGCCAGCGCCGACGGTGCGCCCGCCTTCGCGGATGGCGAAGCGTGATCCAGCTTCCAGGGCCACAGGGACAATCAGGTTGACCTGCATCCGCACGTTGTCACCAGGCATCACCATCTCCACCCCTTCTGGCAACTGGATCTGCCCAGTCACGTCCATGGTGCGGATGTAGAACTGCGGCCGATACCCGGTGAAGAATGGCGTGTGCCGCCCGCCCTCTTCCCTGGACAGCACGTATACCTCACTCATGAACTTGGTGTGCGGCTTGATGCTACCCGGCTTGGCCAGCACCTGCCCGCGCTCCACTTCCTCGCGGTCGATGCCGCGCAGCAGACAGCCGATGTTGTCCCCCGCCAGGCCAAAATCCAACGTCTTGCGGAACATCTCCACACCGGTGCACACCGTCTTGCGGATGTCGTCGCGCATGCCGATGATCTCCACCTCTTCGCTGGCCTTGATCTGCCCGCGCTCCACCCGACCGGTCACCACCGTGCCACGCCCCTTGATGCCAAACACGTCCTCAATGGGCATCAGGAACGGCTTGTCTGTCTCTCGCTCCGGCGTCGGAATGTAGTGATCCACCGCCTGAATCAACTCCCAGATCGGCTGGTACTCCGGTGCATCCGGATCGGTCGATTCTGACTGCAGCGCCTTCAACGCCGAACCGCGGATGATCGGAATCTCGTCCCCAGGGAACTCGTACTTGTCCAGCAGCTCCCGCAACTCCAGCTCCACCAACTCCAACAGCTCGGGGTCGCTCATCACATCGGTCATGTTCAGAAAGACCACAATCGCCGGCACTTCCACCTGCCGCGCCAACAGGATGTGCTCCCGCGTCTGCGGCATCGCCCCCTCTGGCGCTGCCACCACCAGAATCGCCCCGTCCATCTGCGCCGCACCGGTGATCATGTTCTTGATATAGTCCGCGTGCCCTGGGCAGTCCACGTGCGCATAGTGCCGCTCCGGACTCTCATACTCCACGTGCGAAATGGCAATCGTCATGCCGCGCGCCTTCTCCTCCGGCGCGTTGTCAATGGTGTCATAGGCGCGAAACTCGGCCAGCGACTTGAGCGACAGCACTTTGGTCATCGCTGCCGTCAGCGTCGTCTTGCCGTGGTCCACGTGCCCAATCGTCCCCACGTTGACGTGCGGCTTGGTCCGCTCAAACTTCTTCTTCGCCATGTGAAGTCTCTCCTTTCCTACACGTAGCCAAATCTGGCGCAAACCTTATCATTATACACAGAATCGACGATTTGCCAAATCGCGATCTGGCACCCGTTCAAGAACGTCGTCCGATCTCAAACCCGCCGGTCAACTCCCGAATCTTGGGCTCCGGCAGCTGGGCGTAGTGTTCGAACTCCATTGTGAAAGTACCCCGTCCCTGCGTCATAGAACGCAGAGCAGTGGCGTACCCAAACATCTCTGCCAGAGGCACAATGCTGCGAACCGCTCTGTACTGGTCGGGTCGAATCTCCATCGTCCCAATCTGAGCTCGACGCCCATTGAGGTCCCCGATAACCTCCCCAATATGCTCCTCCAGAGCCACGACCTCCACCTTCATCACGGGTTCCATCAGAGTGGGAGCCGCCTCGACCACCCCCTTGCGCATGGCCATCGCGGTGGCCGCCCTGAAGGCCTCTACCGATGAGTCCTCATTATGGGAACCGTCCACCAATGCCACCTTCACATCCACCAGTGGGTATCCGAAGATCACACCACCCTCACTGGACTCGTGGACCGCCTGCTCTACCGCCTGCACGTACTCCTCGGGCATCTGCCCAGCAGCCAACTTGTCCTCGAACTCCACTCCACTGCCTCTGGGCAGAGGTTCCAGCTCCAACCAAACATGGCCGTACTGGCCACCCTTCACCGTCTGGCGTTCGAAGCGTCCCTCCACCCGCACCTGCTGCGTAATGGTCTCTCGATAGGAGACCTGGGGTTTGCCCACACTGCCCTGCACCCGAAACTCACGCAACATACGATCGACCAGCACTTCGAGGTGAAGCTCCCCCATGCCAGAGATGATCGTCTGACCCGTCTCTTCGTCCATCCGGACTCGAAAAGTCGGGTCCTCCTCCGACAGCCGCAGCAAGGCATCGCTGAGCTTGTCCTGGTCCGCTTTTGTGCGAGGCTCGATCACCACAGAAATCACCGGCTCGGGGAACGCAATCGATTCCAACACGATGGGGTGAGCCGGATCGCAGATGGTGTCGCCAGTGAAGGTGAACTTGTGACCCACCACGGCTCCGATGTCGCCAGCACGGACCGCATCGACATCCTCGCGCTGATTGGCGCGCATTCGCAGGAGACGAGACGCTCGCTCCTTGCGATCCCTGGTCGCGTTCAATGTCCTCTTTGATACGGAGAGCACGCCAGAATAAACGCGCACGTAGGCTAGGCGTCCCGCAAAAGGATCTGAAACGATCTTGAAGGCCAGGGCGGACAGGGGAGCATCTTCCGAGGAGGGCCGGCTTTCTTCGCGCTGCGTGAACGGATTGACCCCGGTGATCGACGGTACCTCTGGTGGAGAAGGAAGATAATCAACGACTGCATCCAACAAGGGTTGGACACCCTTGTTCCTGAGTGCTGCCCCGCACATCACTGGAGTCAACGCCATGCTCAAGGTCGCCCGTCGGAGCGCCGCCCTAAGTTCCTGAGGGGTGATCTCATCACCCTCAAGGTATTTCATTGTCAAGGTTTCATCTGTTTCGGCAACGCGCTCGATCAGGACCTCTCGCCAGTGATTCGCCTCGTCCCGCAACTGAGCTGGAACTTTGTGAGTCTCCGGCTTTGCGCCAAGCTCATCCTGATATCGGATGGCCTGGTCCTCGATCAAATCCACAACGCCCGTGAAAGACGCCTCAGTCCCCATGGGCACCTGGATCGCCACGGGGCGCGCCCGCAGCCTGTCACGAATCATGTCGATGGTGCGCCAGAAGCCTGCGCCCACACGGTCCATCTTGTTGACAAAACAGATGCGCGGCACCCGGAAACGATTGGCCTGGTGCCACACTGTCTCGGACTGTGGTTCTACACCGGAGACGGCATCCAGAACCACGATGCCACCGTCAAGAACGCGGAGGCTACGCTGCACTTCGGCCGTGAAATCAATGTGCCCCGGTGTATCTATGATGTTGATCTGGCAATCCCGCCAGTAGCAGGTGATGGCTGCTGCAGTGATGGTAATGCCACGCTCGCGTTCCTGTTCCATCCAGTCGGTGACGGTGGTACCATCGTCGACGCTGCCCATCCGGTGGGTCAACCCGGTGTAGAACAGGATGCGTTCTGTCGTGGTGGTTTTGCCCGCATCTATGTGCGCTATGATGCCTATGTTTCTGATCCGCTCTAGCGGAACCCGTTCGGGCATAGGTCTCTCCGGTCCCGCCCACCAGATGGCGGCCCACGTCTGCTCTGCAGTAACCACGCAGCATGCTGGACTGCTTCTCCGCGCTACGCTGGTCTACCCTACCAGCGATAGTGAGCGAATGCCCGGTTGGCCTCGGCCATCCTGTGCGTGTCATCACGCCGCTTGATGGTGACGCCCACGCCCTTCGCTGCATCCATCAACTCGTTGGCCAGCTTCTCAGCCATCGACTTGCCGGGGCGAGCTCGGGACGACTGAATCAGCCAGCGCATCGCCAGCGACAGGGCCCGGTGCTCAGGCACTTCTACGGGCACCTGATAGGTCGCACCGCCTACCCGACGAGGCCTCACTTCCAACACAGGCGTAGCGTTCCTGACCGCCTGCTGGAACGTCTCCAGAGCGTTCTGCTGCGTTCGCTCTTCAATGATATCGCAACAGTCGTAGAAGATGCCTCGTGCCACGCTTTTCTTGCCGCGCATCATCAACTTGTTGACAAACCGCGCCACCAGTTCACTTTCGAACTTTGGATCAGAAGCAACCCGACGCCTGACCACACCGCCACGTCTTGGCATAGACAACTCCTTAGCACTTCAATCAATGATACTGCAGGTCTGCCCCAAACAACTGGCCAGCACTTCCACCGCGCCGACGCTGGACCGTCTCCAGCAAGCGCTACGCTTCCACACGCTCCCTGGGACGCTTCGCCCCGTACTTGGAGCGCCCCTTCTTGCGATCCTCAACACCTGCAGCATCCAGCGCCCCGCGCACGACGTGATAGCGCACGCCCGGCAAGTCCTTAACCCTGCCACCGCGCACTAGGACGACCGAGTGCTCCTGCAGGTTGTGCCCCTCACCAGGGATATACGCCGTCACCTCGATGCCGTTGGTCAGGCGCACCCTAGCAATCTTGCGCAGAGCCGAGTTGGGCTTTTTGGGCGTCATGACCTTTACCTGCGTGCACACGCCGCGCTTCTGCGGGGATCCCTTAGAACGGGTGACCCTGCCCTTTAGCGCGTTTCGCGTCAAGCGCAGCGCAGGAGCCTTGGTTCGTTTCTGCTTCGCCTTGCGTCCCTTTCGAACTAGCTGGTTGATTGTCGGCAATTGACCCTCCCTACAGGTTGCGACGCACAACATACCGAGGCCGTCTTTGCAGACAGTGCGCCTCGGCATAGTTGTCGTCTCGGTGAGACTCGTCTGTTGTCAGAGTAGCGTCAGTGAGACCAACGAAACTTCATTATACAGAAGAAGCGCCAGAGTGTCAACTTGAGCGCGCTCGATATCTCCGCCTGCACCGAGCCCATCATTTGCGGTGGCTCGAGCAGAGACAGCCACTCGCACGCCCGCCAGACCCCTACCCTACACGGGGGCGTCTGGCAAAGCCAGGTGAGCCCAGCCCCATTCCCAGCCGGGGTAGTCGCTCTTCGCCCTCTTCGCGACCAAACTGGATGAGGTCGCCGCTCTCGTTCAGAATCTCCACAGACAATCCGAGGCCTTGCAGCTCCTTCACCAGAACGCGGAAAGACTCTGGAATGCTTGGCTCTTGGATCCTCTCACCCTTGACGATAGCCTCGTACGCCTTTACGCGGCTGGTGACGTCATCCGACTTGACCGTCAGCATCTCCTGCAGCGTATGGGCAGCCCCGTAGGCCTCCAGCGCCCAGACCTCCATCTCACCGAAGCGCTGGCCACCCTGCTGGGCCTTTCCGCCCAAAGGCTGCTGCGTCACCAACGAGTACGGACCCGTAGAACGAGCGTGGACCTTGTCCTCCACCAAGTGCGCAAGCTTCATCATGTAGATGACGCCCACAGTCACCGGCCGATCAAAGGGCATGCCCGTCTTTCCATCGTACAGGACCATCTTGCCCGATGTAGGCAAGGGTAGGCCAAGCTCCCCGACCACGCGCTCTGCCTCTGCTGGCACATCATCGTCGCCTACACCCGATGTATCGTGTCCGATATCCTCCAGCCACAGACGCAGGCACGTGGCAATCGCCAGAGTGTTTGCCTGCTCCTGCATGGCTCGGGAAGCTGCGGCGTCCCCGACGTACAGCTGATCCAAGCCATAGTCGCGCTCTGCCAGCCACTGCCGAAGCCACGCCCAGCGGGCCAGATTCGGGTCCAGAACGACCTCATCGATGTCCTCAGAGTCGGACAAGGACAGGTGCTCGCGCAGGTAGATCTGTCGCGCCTCCTCATCGCTCTCCACGGTCTCGGTATCGATGCCCACCTCGTCGAACCACGGCCACATCTCTCGCTTCAGATCTTGCCAAGCCCGATCCACCAACCAGGAGCGCGCCAACTCGGCCGCGATTTCCCCCTCTGAGGCACCGTCAAATACGGGGCAGACGGCGCGAAAGCCAAGGCGATCTGCAGCCCAGCCCAAATGCGTCTCCAAGATCTGGCCCACGTTCATGCGTGCCGGCACACCCAGAGGATTCAGGATGATATCGACCGGAGTGCCGTCTTCGAGGTACGACATGTCCTCAACGGCCACCACGCGCGAGATCACGCCTTTGTTGCCGTGGCGACCGGCCATCTTGTCACCTTCAGTGATCTTCCGCGTCTGCGCCACACTGACTCGGACCATCTTGTCCACACCGGCAGACATGTCACGATGTTCATCGCGGGAAAAGACCCTGATGTCTACAACCTTGCCCCTCTCGCCATGAGGAAGGCGCAGAGAGGAATCTTTTACCTCCCAAGCCTTCTCACCGAAGATCGCCCGTAGCAGTTTCTCCTCGGGACTGAGCTCGGTCTCTCCTTTCGGGGTGATCTTGCCCACCAGGATGTCCGCCGGGCCAACCTCAGCTCCGATATGGATGATGCCTTCTTCGTCCAGATTGCGGAGCGCTTCGTCACCGATGTTCGGGATGTCTCTGGTGATCTCTTCCAGACCCAGTCTAGTCTCGCGGGCTTCTACCTCGTGCTTCTCGATATGCACGGAGGTGAACTTGTCCTCGCGAACCAGCTTCTCGCTGATCAGGATCGCATCCTCGTAGTTGCCGCCCTCCCACGAAAGGAAGGCCACCACAACATTCTGTCCCAAGGCCAGTTCTCCGCGATCTGTCGACGAGGAGTCAGCAAGAACCTGGCCTGGCACAACCCGATCACCCTTCGAGACGACAGGGCGGTGATCCAGACAGGTGCTCTGGTTGGAGCGATCGTAGCGGCGCAAGCTGTAGCTCTCCTCGCCATCCTCTGTGCGGACCACGATGGCTCGGCCGGTGACACTGACCACCTCGCCCTCGTGACCAGCCACCACCAGCTGACCAGAATCAAGCGCCGTCTGACACTCTATGCCTGTCGCAACCAGCGGCGCTTCCGGCTGCAGCAGTGGAACAGCCTGGCGCTGCATATTCGAACCCATCAACGCGCGGTTGGCGTCATCATGCTCCAGGAATGGGATGAGAGCCGCGGAAACGCCCACAATCTGCTTCGGTGATACGTCCAGAAAATCGACTCTGTCCGCCAATTCGGGCATGAATCGCTGATTGTAGCGGACAGAGACGCGCTCGGCGACGATCTGGCGCTTGTCGTCGATCTCGATGTCAGCCTGAGCGATATAGTGCTGATCCTCTTCATCAGCCGTGAGATAGACAATCTCGTCCGTCACCAGAGGCAGGATGGGAACTTGCTCCAATGGCAGAGCCTCGAGGCGCAGAGCAAGGTCTTTGTCAATCTCCGTGCCAGCCTCGGCGATCACCTCTCCGGTGTCAGGAGCCTTCATCCGTTCTCGCAGCGTTTTGCCCAGCGTCGAACCACGCTCATTTGGCACTGACGTGACGACCCGACGGTAAGGAGTCTCTATGAAGCCATAGTCGTTGATCCGTGCATAGGTGGCCAACGACCCGATCAGACCAATGTTCGGACCCTCGGGAGTCTCAATGGGACAGATACGCCCATAGTGACTGTGATGGACATCGCGCACATCAAAACCAGCGCGCTCTCGCCGCAACCCGCCGGGTCCCAATGCCGACAAGCGACGCTTGTTGGTCAACTCCGCCAGCGGGTTCGTCTGATCCATGAATTGTGAGAGCTGGCTGCCACCAAAGAACTCCCGCAACACGGCCACCACCGGGCGGACATTGATCAGTGAAGTGGGGGTGAGCTGCTCGGGTTGCCTTGTGCTCATGCGGTCGCGGACATTGCGCTCCATGCGCAACAGACCGATGCGCAACTGGTTCTGAATCAGCTCCCCAACCGTCCGGATCCGCCTGTTCCCAAGGTGGTCAATATCATCCGGATCCTCAACACCGTTGTTGACAAGCATCATGCGTTCCACGATCCTGATCAAGTCCGGCTTGGTCAGGGTGCGGAGTTCCTCCGGAATGTCCAGACCGAGACGACGGTTCAATTTGTAGCGTCCCACCTTGCCCAGATCATAACGCCGAGGGTTGAACAGCAAAGCTTGCAGGTAACCGCGAGCATTCTCGAACGTGGGAGGATCGCCTGGACGCATCCTTTTGTAGAACTCTTCCAGGGCAGCACGGCTATCCTTGGTGGGATCTTTTTCAATGGTGCTGGCCAGGTAGGAGTGATCAGGATCGCTGTCGACGACGGCGAAGAGGTTGAGCAGTTCCTCATCTGTGCCCTCACGTACGAGGCCCCCACCCTCAACCACGTCCTCCACCACGCCAAGCGCCCTGAGAAAGACAGTGACCGGGATCTTCCGTTTGCGATCAACCTTCACCGACAGCAAGTCCCGCCGGTTGGTCTCGAACTCAAGCCACGCCCCTCGGTTGGGGATGAGCTTGGCCATGCAAAGACGACGACCGCTGACGCGATCTTCCGTCACAGTGAAGTACGCGCCAGGTGAACGAATCAGTTGACTGACAACCACTCGTTCGGCGCCATTGATGATAAAGGTGGCCTGCGGAGTCATGAGGGGAAAGTCACCCATGTAGACGTCCTGCTCCGTGATCTCGCCGCCAGCCTCGTTGTTCTTGAGGCGTACTTTCACGTACAAAGGGGCAGCGTACGTCATATCACGAGATCGACATTCCTTCTCACTGTATTTGGGCTCCTCGAACGAGTATTCAAGGAAGTACATCTCGAGATTGCCGTTGAAGCTGACAATGGGTGAGATTTCTGCAAAGAGCTCCGCCAACCCTTCTTCCTGGAACCACTGATAGGACTTGATCTGATTCGCAATCAAGTTGGGCAGCGGGTACACATCAGGGACCCTTGCGTACGACTTTGTACTGTAGCGAACACGGTCTCCATTGTCCTGCGAGACCTGCGTAGCGGTAGTCAGCATATGACCTCATCTCCTCCAGTTAGGATAACATGCGAAACTGGGTCAAAACAGAAGCGCCCCCAGCATTGAGGCAGTATTGCCAAGTAGAAAGGCGACCAGTTGACAACGCTGGAGACAGCAAAACTCGTCGGTTGCCGTACAGATGCCAAACGATAATTATACCAGCATGCGGGTAAAAGTCAAATTCACGCACTCGATTCCGACCACCGGCACGTGCGTGTCGAAGTAGCGCTGATCACCCCTCCACCGCTCTCCTCCAACCCGACCGGGGGTTCAGCCCTGCCTGATGCTGTCCATGCCGTGAGCAGTTGCTTCCCACGCGCCAGCGCGATGCTGAGCTCCCTCCTGCGGGCCCGCAGCAACCAAAGCAGGCCAAGGTATAGCACTGGCCCGACTTGGGCTTGTCGATGCGGACAAGGCGGCACAGCGTCCCGTAGAGGCAGTTTTCGACTTGTACATAAATGTGCTAAGATTGAGACTACATTGGAGTCTGGTCATCGTGACGTGCGATGCGATTCTGGCGGCAGTGGGGGTGGCTGGGAGAATGTCACTCAAGCAACCTGACACAACAAGTGCATCGCAGAATCGCCGGGAAGTCTGACGGCTCTTTCTCCTTGTAGGTCACCCCGCTTAAGCTGGATCTCGAGGCAAGGCGGATCATCGAACGAGTTCCCAGCAGGACACCGCAAAGGCTCCGGTCAAAAGGGCAGCTGAGCTTTATCTTTTCAGGTGCTGATTGCGCAATATCCCCCTGGCAGTGGCCACGAGCCCAGCCAGAGATAAGGCAGGACACAACAACGATTTGGCAGGAAGGAGACAAGACCAATATGAATGCAAAGGAACTTGAGACCGTCGCCGAGGCCCTTGTGGCAGAGGGCAAGGGAATCCTGGCCGCGGACGAAAGCACTGGTACCATCAAGAAACGACTCGACGGAATCGGCGTGGAATCCACCGTAGAGACCCGGCGCACTTATCGTGAAATGCTGTTCACCACTGCGGACGTCGAAAAGTTCATCAGCGGCGTGATCCTCTTTGATGAGACGATCCGCCAAAAGGCGCAGGATGGCACGCCGCTGCCGCAGGTGCTCCGGACGAAGGGCATTATCCCTGGGATCAAAGTGGACACAGGCGCAAAGGAGCTGGCCGGTTTCGCAGGAGAGAGGATTACCGAGGGCCTCGATGGCTTGCGCGAGCGCCTGAAAGAATACCGTGAGCTCGGGGCGAAGTTCGCCAAATGGCGCGCGGTAATCAACATCGGCGCTGGCCTTCCAACCCGCTACTGCATGTTCGCCAATGCGCATGCGCTGGCCCGATACGCTGCCTTGTGTCAGGAAGCCGGGCTGGTTCCCATCGTCGAGCCCGAGGTGATGATGACCGGCGACCACGACATACAGCGCTGCGAAGAGGTAACCTTGGCCACGCTCAACTACGTCTACTCAGAACTCATCGAGCACCGCGTCGTACTGGAAGGGACCTTGCTAAAGCCAAACATGGTCCTGCCGGGACAGGACTCTGCGAAGCAGGCGAGCCCTGAAGAAGTGGCTGAGGCGACGGTGCGCTGCTTCCGCCGCGTCGTTCCTGCTGCGGTGCCAGGCGTGGTCTTTCTCTCCGGAGGCCAGAGCCCTGAACAGGCTACGGCAAACCTCAATGCGATGAACGCCTTGGGAGAGCAGCCATGGGAACTCAGCTTCTCCTTCGGTCGCGCCCTGCAGCAGACAGCGCTGAGCGCATGGGGCGGGGCAGCAGCCAACATCGCTGCCGGTCAGGCGGCCTTTTACCTGCGGGCCAAGCTCAACGGTGCCGCGCGCTATGGCAAGTACTCGCAAGAGATGGAGAAGGCCGGCGGCTAGCCTCGCGGACGCGTTCGACGGCTGGGTGGGATCGCATTGGCCCGCCCTGATGGATAGCGAGCTTCCCACATTGCGTTGCGATCCGCGCGCCGCCACATTGGCTGGGGAGCCGCAATTGCCGCACGAGTGAGCAGGTTGCCCATGGGCACTAACCTGTGAGAGCGTGATGGCTGCAAGCCGACCGGTTGGACGAAGCTGGCAGCATCCACTGTCTGTGCGCTTGTCACACTTCCGAGCCCTCTTCCAACACTATGTGACCACGCACTCGCTGCCGCGGCCAGTCTTGGCATCACAGCAGAGGCAGCCACTATCCTGTCACTCTCCCC
>JBFEPU010000036.1:0-14569 GCA_041549915.1 Anaerolineae bacterium
AAGACGGCTTTCGATATCCCAAAGATGTATGCAGATCACCACGTACAGAACATTCGCGATGCTCTGCTTCAGTTGGATGGAGTGGAGGAGGTCACCGCCAGCAGTGCGTTTAAGCGTGTCGTTGTCGGCTATGACCCTGCCCACTTGAACGAAGAGGGCATTGCGGACGCCTTGCAGGCTGCGGGCTACGCGCCAGGCGAAGAGCCAGAACTGCCCGATGTACCTGCCGGGAAAGAAGACAGCTCGTCCTGGTTCCGCGTGACTCAGCGCGTCACCAGGACGAATATGCTGGACCTGGAGATGTCCGGCGATTTCCGCAAGTACTAGCCCTTGGCTTACTCCCAACCATCGCTTGAACAAAAAGGAGAAGAACCACATGCCAGATAAGAGAAGCCTCGATCCAGCAGTCTGTGATCTGCTGGAGATGTGTGAGGAACAGTCGATATATACTGCTTTTGACCGTGCAGAAGATATGAAGCCCTGCCCGATTGGGGCCAAGGGCGCCTGCTGCAAGAACTGTTCGATGGGGCCGTGCCGCCTGACGAAGGAAGGACAGGTAGGCATCTGTGGTGCCACGATCGACACCGTCGCTGCCCGCAACTTTGCTCGCATGGTGGCCTCAGGTGCTTCAGCCCACTCGGACCATGGCCGCGACATGGCCCTCACGCTGCTGGCGGCAGCAGAGGGTGAGGCGCCCGACTATTACGTCCGCGATGAAAAGAAGCTGCATGAGGTCGCTGAGTACCTGGGTGTAGCGATCGAAGGCCGCGAGACTGCAGAGATTGCTAAGGAAGTCGCTGAAACGGCGCTGGCTGACTTTGGCAGGCAGAAGGGAGAGATCATCTACCTACAGCGGGCCCCTCAGAAACGGCAGCAAGTCTGGCGTGATCTGGGCATCGCTCCGCGCGGCATCGACCGCGAGGTCGTGGACCTCATGCATCGCACCAACATCGGCACGGATCAGTGGTACGACAGCCTACTGATGTCGAGCCTGCGCACAAGTCTCGCCGACGGTTGGGGAGGCTCAATGCTGTCCACCGACATCACGGACATTCTCTTCGGCTCGCCTGTCCCACTGGTCGCCCGAGCGAACATGGGTACCCTGCGCGAGGATCAGGTCAACATCGTGGTCCACGGCCACGAGCCCACGCTATCAGAGATGATCCTGGTTGCCGTGAATGACCCAGAGATCATCGAGTATGCCAAGACCAAGGGTGCGAAAGGCATCAATCTGGCAGGCATCTGCTGCACCGCGAACGAAACACTGATGCGCCAGGGAGTGCCCACGGTCGGCAATTTTCTGAGCCAGGAGCTGGCTGTGACCACAGGAGCCATCGATCTCATGGTCGTTGACATCCAGTGCATCATGCAGGCTCTTGGTCCGCTGACAGAACGATATCACACCAGACTGGTGACGACGTCTCCCAAGGCACAGATTGATGGAGTCACGCACGTGGAATTCGAGGAGCACGAGGCCCTGGAGATCGCAAAGAGGATCGTCAAGATGGGCATCGATGCCTTCCCGGAACGCGGCACCGTGCACATCCCCAAGGATATCGACCAGATGGTCGTCGGCTTCTCGCACGAGTATATCAACTACGCACTTGGTGGCTTCTACCGGGGCTCGCTTCGTCCGCTGAACGACGCGGTGATCCAGGGCCGGCTGCGTGGCGTGGCCGGTGTGGTCGGCTGCAACAACGCACGTTCCTGCCAGGATGCCGCCCACGACTATATCGTGCGCGAACTGATCAAGAACGATGTGCTGGTCGTCATGACCGGTTGTGGCGCCCTCGCCTGTGCCAAGTACGGTCTGCTCTCCCCCGAGGCGGCCAAGTACGCCGGGCCCGGACTGCGGGAGATCTGCGAGGCAGTTGGCATTCCGCCTGTCCTGCACCTGGGCAGCTGCGTGGACAACACCCGCATCCTGACAGTGCTCAGCCAGATGGCTACCGAAGGTGGCCTGGGCGAGGACATTGCTGACATCCCTGGCGTAGGTTTTGCCCCTGAGTGGATGAGCGAAAAGGCGATCTCCATCGGCTGCTACTTCGTCGCCTCTGGAGTCTACACCATCTTCGGCAGCGAATCGCCGGTGCGAAACAGCGAAGTCGTCAACCGCTTCATGAGCGAGACCTGGGAAGAGCGCGTGGGTGGCAAGCTGGAGTTTATCGCTGACGCTGCGGAGGCTGTCCAGAAAGCGCTAGACCACATCGACAAGAAGCGCGAGGCCCTCGGCCTGGTGGAATATGATGCTGCCCGCTTCGGCCAGAGCGGTGATGATCTGATGCTCAAAGTGCTGGAAAAGGTAGGCGACGACGTTGTCCCGCTGTACAGCGCCAAGATAGCAGAGTAGCCGCGACGCTACAGCAATCACTGGAGATAAGGAGAAAGCATCGATGTCAAGATACATCGCGACACGAGCCATTCGCGGTGCCAACCTCATCATTGCTGAAGCTGAGGCCATGCTCAAGGGAGCGATTGAGGAGCTGGGCCCCGATGCACCCGTGCAATTCACGAACACCGCATACTACCTGCCCGTGATCCTGGCTTTCACCGGGCGGGAAGTGTCCACGCTCGGTGAACTCGTGCCGGCCCTGGAGGATGCAAGAGGATTTTTGCATCCGGTGCCGTCCGATCAGCTGTGGGTGCCCTACCTGGGCGAGACCCTCGACTGCGGCATGGCCACGCTTCTGGCAGAGGAAGTCATAGAGGGTATTCGCTTCGCCCGCGGCGAAGAGCCACAGAAGATCGGGTGGGAGGGCAGCTACATCCCCAGCACCAGCTTCACTTCACCAGATGCGGAATCCGAATCCGGCCAGCGGCTCAATGGCCCCATCGATGACATCCAGCTGCGCTCGTGGGGCATCCAGCTGGTCGACGGACGCATGCCAGGCTTCGCAGCGATCGTCGGCTGCGCCAAGAGCAATGAGGTAGCGGTGCAGATCGTGCGAGAACTGCAGCAGCGGAATATACTCGTCTTCCTCTGCGGCAACGTCAACGGGCGGAGCATCATCCACCAGCTGATGGAAGAAGGCGTGGAGATGGGTTATGACACCTACATCGTGCCCTTTGGCACGGACACCATCTCCGCCATTTACCCATTGGGCTTTGCCGCCCGCAGTGCGCTCACTTTCGGCGGTCTGAAGCCAGGACAGGCACGCGAGATCCTGGTGTACAACAAATATCGCGTGTTCGCCTTTGTATTGGCTCTCGGTGAGGTGGATGACCTCAAATATGCAACCGCGGCGGGGGCCATCAGCTACGGCTTCCCGACCATTGCCGATACTGTGATTCCGCAGATACTGCCGACCGGAATCACTGCCTACGAGCACGTTATCAGCATGCCCTTCGATGACATCGAGGCCGACAACGACCTCGAGCGCGCCAAGAAGCTGGTTCAGAGATGCCTCGAGGTACGCGGTGTCAAGATCAAGATCACCGAGGTGCCCATCCCGGTGCCCTATGGCAGCGCCTTTGAGGGTGAGCGCGTGCGCAAGGCTGACATGCGCATCGAGTTCGGCGGCAAATACAGTCGGGCCTTTGAGTACCTCAAAATGTCCGATTTTGACGCTGTGGAAGACGGCAAGATTGAACTGGTCGGACCTGGCTTTGAAGACATAGAAGTCGGCGGGGCCATGGACGTGGGCATCATAGTAGAGGTTGCTGGCCGCAAGATGCAGGAGGACTTTGAGCCTGTGCTGGAGCGACAGATCCACTACTTCATCAACGCCGCCTCAGGCATCCAGCACATAGGCCAGCGGGACATTGCGTGGATCCGCGTCAGCAAAGCGGCGGCGGACAAGGGCTTCAATCTGAAGCATTTTGGTGAGATCCTGTATGCTCGCTTCCATTCGGACTTTGGCGCCATCGTGGATAAGGTCCAGGTCACGATCTTCACGGACAAGGACAAACTCGAGGAGTGGCTGGCCATGGCGCGCGAAGCGTACGAGTTCCGCAACAAGCGCCTGGCCGACATGACCGACGACTCGGTAGACGAATTCTACAGCTGTACGCTGTGCCAGAGCTTTGCCCCGAACCACGTCTGTGTCGTCTCACCGGAGCGCCTCGGACTGTGCGGCGCCTACAACTGGCTGGACTGCAAGGCCTCGCACCAGATCAATCCGACCGGCCCCAACCAGCCGATCAGGAAAGGTTCCTGTCTGGATGCAGCCTATGGCTCTTTCGATGGAGCGAACGACTTTGTGCGTCAGCATTCCCATGGGACGGTGGAAGAGGTCTCGATGTACTCCATCATGGTCAACCCGATGACGGCATGCGGCTGTTTCGAGTGCATCGCTATGGTTATCCCGGAAAGCAACGGCATCATGGTTGTCTCCCGCGAGGATCCAAGCATGACGCCTGCGGGCATGACTTTCTCAACGCTCGCCGGCATGGCCGGCGGAGGGCTGCAGACTCCGGGCGTGATGGGCCATGGCAAATACTACCTTCTCAGCAACAAGTTCATCTCCGCTGATGGCGGATTCAAGCGCGTGGTCTGGATGTCCTCCTTCTTGAAGGAGTCAATGGCCGAGGAGTTGCAGGCTGTCGCGGAGCGTGAGGGTGACCCTGACCTGATCGGCAAAATTGCCGACGAGCAGGTCGCTACAACGGTGGAAGAACTGCTTCCCTACTTGGAGGAGAAAGGGCATCCAGCGTTGACCATGCCGCCGATGTTCTAGATCCTGGGGACAGGAGCCGGTGCGCTCAGCAGCTTGCTGAGCGTACTCGACGCGCGACCCTTGACAACGGACATTATTCCTATCCTGACTAGCTACAGTGAGTGGGAGGTTGGCGTGCAGCCAGCCACCCCCATGTCCCAACATAGAGAGGTGCTGGGCGGTCGCGGTCTTGCCGGCCGCGACTCGCCATGCAACGACCACTCTCTCCAGAGATGGGAGCCGAGCCAGTGCGCGTGTCAGCAGTGCAGTGCGGTGGGTCGGCTAGGGGATGCCACAGTCCACGTTGTGATCGCGTGCAGGACAGGCAGCGCGACAGAAACCAGGAATCCGTTGCCTGGAAGAACCAGCGCCGGCCCTTCTGGGCACTCTCATTGACGGCGTTATGTCGACGAATCTCGTAATCTGAGACTCATGCGAGCGATCGTGGTTCGGATAGCACGGGCCGTTGTGTCTGGCGGTTTCGTTAGGTGCGGACAAGGCTCTGCGGCATAACACGGTGAAAGGAGACGTCTTATCAATGCCTGTTACAGTACAGCTACCGAAAGAGAAGTGGACAGGCACAGTGCGTGAAGTAACCCTAGGCGCAGCGGCTGCCGAAGGCGGCACCCGCAAGAAGATCGTCACGGTGGGCGGAGAAAGCACCCTGCCCTTCCTGACCTTTGAGGGTGAGATACCAAACCGACCGCTGGTCGCCCTCGAGATTCAGGACCGATATCCTGATGACTGGTCCGACCTACTGAAGCACGTTTGGGGAGAGACTATGCAGGATGCGGCCGTATGGGCCCAGAAGGCCGAGGAATACGACGCGGACCTCATTGCGCTCAAACTGCAAAGCGCGCACCCCGAAGGCGACAATACGGATGCGGCACAGGCTGCCAAGACCACCAAATCCGTCCTGGCAGCAACGGGCCTGCCCCTCATCGTCTATGGCCCCGGGCAGGCAGAGAAGGATAACGAAGTGCTCGTGGCGGTTGCTGAGGCAGCCGAAGGAGATCGTATCGCTTTGGGCAACTGCGAGGACAAGAACTACCGCACCATTGTGGCTGCCGCCCTGGCACACGGCCATCTGGTAGTGGCCAAGTCGCCAATTGATGTCAACCTGGCCAAGCAGCTAAACATTCTGATCAGCGATATGCGTCTGGATCTGGACCGCATCTTGATGGATCCCACGACCGGCTCACTGGGCTACGGACTGGAGTATACGTACTCGGTCATGGAGCGTCTGCGCGTAGCTGCCCTAACGGGGGATAGCATGACCCAACAACCCATGATCTGCACAGTAGGTGAGGAAGCGTGGCGGTCTAAGGAGAGCAAGGTAAACGAAGGCGTGCCCGAGGCTTGGGGTGACTGGGACCAGCGGAGCATAAATTGGGAGGTGCTCACTGCCACTACACTGATCGAGGCTGGCGCTGACATTGTGGTCCTGCGCCATCCGGAGAGCGTCAAGCTGGTGAAAAAGGCCATCAGCGGCTTGATGGCCGCCTGATCACATTCTGGGTTTCGCTATAGACAAGGAGTCAAGAGAATGGGACTGAGTGGCTTGCAGATCTACAAGCTTCTGCCCAAGACCAACTGTAAGGAGTGCGGCTACCCCACGTGCCTGGCCTTCGGGATGAAACTCGCCGCCAAGCAGGCTGAGCTCTCGGCGTGCCCCTATGTCTCCGATGAGGCCAAACAAGCACTGGAGGCGGCGGCTGCGCCGCCTATTCGACTGGTGACGGTAGGCAGCGGCGACAAGAAAGTGGAGGTGGGCAACGAGACGGTGCTCTTCCGCCACGAGAAAACGTTCTTCCACCAACCGGGACTGTTTGTGCGCCTCAAAGACACAATGCCGCTGGCAGAGTTCGAGGCCGCTGTAGAACAGGTCAGCGGCTACAAGGTGGAGCGCGTTGGCATTGAACTGTGGGTGGACGGCATTGCGGTGGAAAACGCTTCTGGTGATGGCGCGAATTTTGCCAAGTATGTCGCCGCAGCTCGCTCCAAGGCCGATCGGCCGCTTGTTCTGATCGCGTCGGAGCCTGCCTCTATGGCTAGTGCGCTGGAACAGACGGATGGATCGGCACCCTTGATCTACGCCGCCGCGGCAGATAACTGGGAAGCGATGGCCGACCTGGCAGCGAAGCACCATGCGCCACTCGCTGTGCGCACGGACGGCGATTTGAGCGCTTTGGCAGAGCTCACCGAGCAGATCAAGGACGCCGGGATCGAGGACATTGTCCTTGATCCAGGGCTACGGGATCTGAAAGGCTCACTGGCAGCCCAAACACAGCTGCGTCGCCTAGCCTTGAAAAGCAACTTCCGGCCCCTCGGATATCCCATCGTTGCCTTTCCGGGTGAGGGGGTCGATTCTCGGGAGGAAGAGGCCATCCAAGCAGCGCAGCACATCGCCAAGTACGCAGGCATTGTCATCCTGGATCACTTTGACCCGGCGACGGTGTATCCGCTGCTCACTCTGCGTCTGAATATCTTTACCGACCCGCAGAAGCCGATACAGGTCAGCCCAGGCCTGTACGAGATATCGAACCCGCAGACTGATTCCCCGCTGCTGGTGACCACCAACTTCTCGCTCACTTACTTCAGTGTCGCTGGCGAAGTGGAGGGAAGCGGCAAGCCAACCTGGCTGCTTGTTTGCGACTCGGAGGGAATGTCGGTGCTCACTGGATGGGCGGCGGGCAAATTCGATGCTGAGAAGATCGCCAAATCAGTGCAGCAGTTTGGTGTTCCCAGCAAGGTCAGCCATAAGAAGATCGTCATCCCCGGCCTTGTGTCCACCATATCGGGTGAACTGGAAGAGGAACTGCCAGGTTGGGAGATCCTGGTCGGACCTCGCGAAGCGATACACATACCGGCGTACCTGAGGACCTGGGAATAGGAGGCTCTCGAAGAGGTGCCTGGAGCACCTCAGGGAGCGCCAGACACAGTAAGGTGAGTGCTGCGTGCTGTATTTCGTGTATCAGGAATTGGCGCTGGGATACCTGCTCTTCTCCTTCCTGTCAGCCCTGGGAGTGCTGCAGTGGGTTGCCACGCGCTACAGCTTGGTTGGGTTGGCGCTCTGGGATTATCGCGACCGCCGTGGGTGGGGATACGCGATAGGAGCCCTGCTGGTCTTGGGTAGCGCGGCGTGGTTCTTTGCTAGCCAGTGGGCAAGAATCCTCACGCCGGGCCCAGCCGGCTCTGAGTTGAGTCTCCTCTTCGCGGTTGGTGCTGTTGGAGCTCTGATTTTCACTCTTGCTGCAGCAACTCTGCTGCACAACGTCCGAAGACGCGCAACCCTTTGGGAGAAGGGCGATGGCGGCAGTGTCGTGGCCATTGGGAGCGCAACAACCGGTCGCCTCTACCTGCCCTCCAGTCCTGGGGAGCCCGTGCCCGCCGTGTGCATTGTACCTGGCTTGGGCACGGGCGAACGGCGAGCCTTGGACACCTTGGCTCGCCATCTGGTGCAACAGGGGCTAGCCGCCCTGGTTATTGAACCCGATGACGACCTGTACACATACCCAGAGACTCTGGCAACCGTACCAGCGGCCACTTCTTTCCTCAGCAAGCGTCCGGAGGTAGACCCACAGCGGCTTGGCGTCCTCGGCTATGACCTAGGCGCAGATCTGGTCATGCGGGCAGCAAGCGCCGATAAACAAGTCAAGACGGCTGCTGCTCTGGCACCGATCCTCGTGTCTCCGCCAGCAGACCTGGACGTGATGGCCGAGATGCCCTATCCGCAAGCATTTCGCTGGACACGGGATCGAAGGCGGGAGATGTTGCGCACTCAATTGGACGCGCTTGCGTTTGGCGGCAGAATCGATCCACGCCCCTTCCTGTTGCTGTATGGTGCGGAGGACAAGCTGGTGAGCAGAGCGCCCGTAGAGGAGTGGGTGCGAACCAGGGCCTCGGTGACACATCAGATCGTCCAAGGTGCACGGCATCTCGACTTGCTGGATCATCCGACCACGCTACACACCGTGGCTCGCTGGTTCAAGGAGCGTCTCTAGCCATGGCCATTGACTGGACCGTCTTCCAGTGGTTCAACGGCTTGGCTGGACGCTGGCCAGCACTGGACACCGCCGTACGCTTGGTGATGAATGACTATGCGCTCCCGACAGCGCTGGTTCTTTCGCTGTTGGCCGTGTGGTTCGCAGGCGGATCACCGGCAGTACGGGAGCAACACCAACGCGCCGTCTTCTCAGCGATCAGCTCCATGGTTCTAGGCAATTTCCTAGTCAAGGCCATGAACCTCGTGCTTTACCGCCCGAGGCCCTTCGCTTTCCGCACGGTCACGCTGCTGTTCTACCGCCCGTCTGATTCCTCCTTTCCGAGCAACGCCGCGTCGGTGGGTTTCTCCATAGCGACGGCCGTCTGGCTCTTCAACCACAGAATCGGTCTCCTCCTATATGCCCTGGCTACTCTGTTCGGGCTATCTCGTGTGGTTGGCGGCGTGCACTATCCCAGCGATATACTGGGAGGAGCGCTGATAGGCTCGATGGCGTCCTACCTCATTGTCAGGAAGTTCCGCCTTCTCGATCGCCTGTGGACAGCGATCATTATGCAGGTGCGGCGCTTTCTGTTGGCGTGACCTTCAACCACTCCCGAGCTGCTACTGAGGGGAGCATTGACTCCTGTGCACCGGATTGACTTTAGACCAGAAGGGCAGAGCATAGAAGTACCCGACAACACCCTGCTGAGCGACGCTGTTGCTCAGGCCGGCATCTCATTCAACCTACCATGTGGCGGACAGGGGAGATGCGGCCGCTGCAAGGTTGTCGTGGAAGAGGGTGGGGTAAAGAGTCCCACAACCAGCCGTCTCTCCGCCACCGAGCTGGAACAGGGCTACACTCTGGCCTGTCAGAGCACAGTGTGCAGTGATATGCGAGTCTTCATCCCACCCCAAGAAGCAATCATCCGCAAACTGCCCAGCGAAAAGTCGGCAGCTGTGATCCCGGAATTGCCCGTGGGATGCGACTGGCAGAGCTACCCACCTGTGCGCAAGATCCATCTCACGATTCAGCCGCCGAACCTGTCCGACAACACAACCGATTTCGAGCGCCTTCAACGGGAGCTGGCCAGACAGCACAACGTCAGGGACCTGGTCGCTACCCTGCCCGTCTTGCGAAACCTGGCCCGCCCGCTGCGCGATTCCGAGACGGAAGACCATCTCTGGGAGGTAACGGCGGTCCTGGAGATGAGGACTTGGGTCAATGAGGAGGGAATCCCTCGACTGCTGGACCTGCGTCCAGGTGATCATACGGGGCGCACCTTCGGCGTTGCAGTCGACATCGGCACCACCAGCAACGTCGTCTACCTCATAGATCTGAGCACGGGGCGGTTTGTCGACAGCGCTCTGGCGTACAACAAACAGATATCCTACGGGGAGGACATCATATCGCGCATCATCTATGCGCAGAAGGAAGGGGGCCTGGAGCAGCTGCAGAGATTGGTCATACAGACCATCAACGATTTGCTCGAGGAACTGGCTGCCTCGAACGACATCGACACCAGCGAGATCTACTTCATGACGGTGGCTGGCAATACGACCATGATCCATCTGTTCCTGGGGCTCGATCCAGCATTCATTCGTCTTGAGCCCTACATCCCCACTGTGACTCATCCCCCACCCGTCCGGGCCTCTGACCTAGGAATCCACATCTGCCCGGAAGCCACTGTCGACTGCCTGCCGAGCGTTGGGGCCTATGTGGGAGCCGACATCACGGCAGGTGTGCTCAGCTCTGGCATGGCGACCACGGATAAGCTAACGCTCTTTATTGACATTGGCACCAACGGTGAGATTGTGCTGGGCAACGCAGAGTGGCTGATTTCTTGTGCCTGTTCAGCAGGCCCGGCCTTTGAGGGCGCTGGAGTCCGCTCAGGCATGCGCGCCACTATTGGCGCGATCGAAGAGGTGTGGATCAATGCAGATACCTACGAGCCTACTTATAGCGTGATTGGGAACGCGCCACCGCGCGGGATCTGCGGTTCTGGCTTAATCTCCCTCCTTGGAGAGATGTTCGTAACGGGTATCACGGACAAGTCCGGCAGACTGAACAGGAACCTGAAGACGGCACGCGTACGCACGGGAGAGTTTGGCTCCGAGTATGTGATCGCCTGGGCTGAGGAGACCCAGGGAAAGAAAGAAGACATCGTGATCACAGAGGTGGATATCTCCAACCTCATCCGGGCCAAGGGCGCGATCTACGCCGGTTTCTCTGTGCTCACAAAGAGCGTGGGCATCGCCCTGGCGGATGTCGAACAAGTGATCATCGGTGGAGCCTTTGGCCAATACGTGGACGTTGAGAAGGCCATCCAGATTGGCCTTTTGCCAGACATGCCGTGGGAGCGTTTCAAGTATCTGGGCAACACGTCGGTGGCGGGAGCCTTCATTGCCTTGGTGTGTCGTGAGTCACGACACGAAGTGATAGAGATCGGCAAGAAGATGACCTATTTGGAGCTCAGCGCCGACAACCGCTTCATGGAGGAATTCACGTCCGCCCTGTTTCTGCCGCACACGGATACCACAACGTTCCCCTCGGTGATGCGTGTGTTGGACGAGCTGCAGGGAGCCCAGTAGCGCTCGGCAGAGGGTGAGCGACGGACAACGGGCAGGTGCCGTGAATCGTGAGCAGACTGAGATCGGCCGCTAGGGAGAAAAGCTATCTCTTCGACGTACTGCTGCTGGGCGCTCTGGCAGGCGTGCTGCGCCTGTGGGGCATCGGATTTGATCTCCCCAATCTGTACCACCGTGACGAAGCCAGGTACGTGACCATTCCCCTCCAAATACTGAAGAGCGGCGATTACAACCCGCACTTTTTCAACTACCCCACCTTGTTCTTCTATCTGCTCTCCCTGGCGTACATTATCTACTTCCTGTTCATGGCTTCACGCGGGCGGATAGGCAGTCTCGATGGTTTGGTGCTGCCCGAACAGGTGCTTCCGAACGTGGTGGGCAGAGCCACGATGCCTTCTCAGTTCCTGGTCGGGCGTGGGTTTGTTGCGCTTACAGGTACGCTGACGGTGGCCCTCGTGTACTGGATTACGCGCCGGGCATACGGACGGCGTGCGGGGCTGCTGGCAGGCCTCCTGCTGAGCTGTTCACCCACACACATCCGCAATAGCCACTTTGTCGCTCCGGATGTGACGATGATCTTCATTGTGGTGGCATGCTTCGCCTTCTGTTACGAAGCATGGCTTGGCGGCCGGCGCAGGTACTATGTGCTGGCCGGATTGCTGGCCGGGCTCGCCGCCTCGACCAAATACAACGCCTACCCCGTCTTCATCCCTTTGCTTGTGGCCGACCTCCTGCGGCGAGAAGGCGAAGGATGGATCAGCGCCGACATTCTACTGGCAGCCGTCTTCAGCGCCGCAGGCTTCTTGATGGGCACTCCCTATGCCGTTTTGGATCTGCCAGCCTTCTTGAACGGTTTGGCCTTTGAGGTGCGGCACTATGCGACTCTTGGAGATCCAGGAGTTGAGGGACAGAACGCATTCCTGTGGTACGCGAGCTTCCTGGCACGCAGCGAAGGCCTGTTGCTGCCGTTGGCGCTTCTGGAAGCAGGACGCTCCTTGCTGGCGCGCAGCCAGAAGGTACTGCTCTTTCTTTCCTTCCCAGCTGCGTACCTGTTCCTTGTCTCATTCGGCGCCGTGAAGAACGACCGAACGGTCTTGACCATCGTGCCATTTCTCTGCATGCTTTCCGGCGCCTTCTTGGACCGGGCTATTGGCGTCCTCCAGGTCCGCATGGAGGGCACCAGGCACGCGACTGCGATGAGCCTCTTCTCCGCCGCCTCTGTCGTTGTGCTGGCACTCTTCTGGCCATCCTGGCAGGCTGTGCAGGTCAACATGCGCTTCATGCACGAAGATGTGCGCACGACGGTGACGCAATGGATGGAAGCTGAGCTCCCAGCCGGTTCGCGCATCGTCGGCGAGTACTATTCCCCCTTGCTGGTCGATAGCGCGCACCACTTCCGCTGGATCGATCGCGCCATAGACCAGCCCATTGAGTGGTACCAGCAGAATGCGGATTATGTTGTGTTCGTCGAGAACCGCTATGGGGGCTTTTACCTGGATCCATCGCGCTACCCGGCCGAGGTCGGATTGTACGAGTCGATGTTCACGCAGTTCACTCCCGTCAGAGAATTCCAGGGTGGGGCGCTTGGCAATCCCATTGACGCGATGGTGTACAGGGTCACGCCATGAACAGGGTACCAGTGGCGCTCATCTTGGTCATCGCGCTCAGCCTGCGCCTGGCGAACGCCTTCTTCCTCCCCTTGCAAGGCGGCGATCTCATCCTGTCCGACATGAAAGGCTACGACCAGGCGGCACTGGCGCTGCTCGAGCAGCGTCCATTGCCGGTGCACACCGCGGAAAGATACCTCTTCCATCCCCTAGGATCTGACACATACCATCCGCCCGGCTACTATTACTTCCTGGCCGGCGTCTACGCGGTCGCTGGTCATCGCTACGTGGCAGTCAGGACGGTCCAAGCTGTGCTGGACACCATCACTTGCCTCCTGGTCTACCTGTTGGGGAAGAGATTCTTTGGCGAGGCCACAGGCTTGCTGGCGGCGGCGCTCGCTGCCGTGTATCCTCCGCTCATCTTCTACACCGGCGTTCTGCTGACAGAGAGCTTGACCGCATTCCTGCTCACCGGGGCCACATGGATTCTGGCGCACTCTGTCGGAGCAGATTGGCGCCGCGGCCAGATCCGCAGACTGGCAGGCGGGCTGCTCCTGGGACTGGCCATCATCACGCGCAGCGTACTCCTCATCACAGTGCCCCTTGTGCTGTTCTGGCTGCTCGTGATCGCTGAAGGATGGCTGGGCTGGAGTACGGTCATCCGCCGCGGACTCTTTGTGCTGATTCCCACCATGCTGCTGATCGCTCCAATCACGATCAGGAACTACCAGATCCACGGCAAGCTCATCTTGATCTCGACCAACGGCGGGGTGAACTTCTTCCTCGGACACGGTGGCACGGAGCGCCTCAAGAACCAGGTGCGCAACCTGCCGGAGACGTGGACGGAAGATGATCTCGTCGGCATCTCGCCGCGTACGCAACCCGAGGAAGAGGCACTGTTCTACCGGCTGGGGTGGCAGTACATGAGGGGACACATCCTGCCCACGGCGCGTTCCTTGCCCGGCAAGCTCTTGAACATGTACTGGGCTTCCGACTATTGGCCAGCTAGCCAATCGCAGGCACAGATCATGCGTTCGGTGGACGTGGTGTTTTGGCGATTGGCGCTTTTGCCGCTATCCTTGGTCGGACTGCTCGCCTTTCGCGGGCGTGAGCTACGAGGTGCAGCTCTGCTCTACTTGATCATCTTCTCCACTGTTGCCATTCCGCTGGTCTTCTGGGCCCAGCCGCGCTTTCGAATGCCTGTCGTGCCTCTGTTCATCACTCTGGCAGCTGGCGCGATTGGTGTCCTCCGCCAGCGCCTGGCACAAAGCGGCAAACCCAGCTTGGAGGGAACGGCGTCATGACCATGACCATCGCGGTAGCCGGAAAAGGCGGGGTCGGCAAGACCACCTTCACCGCGCTGCTGATCAAACACATACGCGCCCAGGACTTGGGGTACGTCATTGCCATTGATGGCGATCCCAGCGCCAACCTGAACCTGGCACTGGGTATGGAACTGCTCGAGACGGTGGGTCACATACGCGAGGACACCAGCATCCAGGTGCGCAGCGGCCGCTATGATGCGTCCATACCCAAGGCGGACTTTTTTGAATACCGAATCAACGAATCGCTGGTTGAGGGAGACAAGATAGACCTTGTCGCCATGGGCCGACCTGAAGGCCCGGGCTGCTACTGCGCCGCCAACAACATCCTGCGTAATGTCATTGACCAGCTGGGAGATCAGTATGATTTTGTGGTCATAGACAACGAGGCGGGCATGGAGCACATCAGCCGGC
>JBFEPU010000037.1:0-14268 GCA_041549915.1 Anaerolineae bacterium
GAACCAAATACAGTCTGGTCAGGACCTACAAGAAGCCAGGGTTCGAACGCAAGCATGACTTGCCTAAACACCCCCACTCATGCATAATGTGGATCAGCCCCAGCGGCTACAATCTGGGGCTGATGCCTGTCCAGCAGAAGGCTTTCGCTGCCGGGCGTTTCTGAACCCTACAAGTGATGTGACTCACCCCAGCCAGTCTCGCTCAACACCACTGCCACGCCTGTGACGCGCCAGGCGCCCGTTGCTCACACGGAGGGAGCAAGGAGCAACCACCATGCCCAAAGCATCTGAGCTCGATCAATTGTCCATCAACACGATTCGCTTCTTGTCCGTTGACGCTGTCCAAAAGGCCAACTCCGGGCACCCTGGCCTTCCCATGGGTGCTGCACCGATGGCCTACGTGCTCTGGACGCGACATCTGAAACACAGCCCGGCCAACCCCAAATGGCCGGACCGCGACCGGTTCGTGCTCTCAGCAGGCCACGGCTCAATGCTGCTCTATTCGCTGCTCCACCTCACTGGTTACGATCTGCCACTCTCCGAGCTGCAATCGTTCCGACAGTGGGACAGCAAGACGCCCGGTCACCCAGAGAGCGACGTGACGCCCGGGGTAGAAGTGACCACCGGGCCGCTCGGTCAAGGCATCAGCCACGCTGTGGGGATGGCTATTGCTGAGGCGCACCTGGGGGCCGTCTACAACCGCCCTGACCACTCGATTGTTGACCATTTCACCTACGCCATCGCCAGTGATGGAGACCTGATGGAGGGCGTCTCTGCAGAGACCTCCGCGTTGGCAGGGCACCTGGGCCTCGGCAAGCTGATCGTTCTGTTCGACGACAATCGCGTCTCGTTGGCTTCCGCAACGTCCCTCGCCTTCACCGAGGACGTGGCCAAGCGCTACCAGGCCTACGGCTGGCACGTACAGCGTGTCGAGGACGGCAACGACATTGGCGCCATTGACGCAGCGATCACAACAGCGAAGGCGGAGACCTCTCGTCCCTCCCTGATTATGGTGCACACAATCCTCGGCTACGGAGCGCCCAACAAGCAGGGCACATTTAAAGCTCACGGCTCGCCCCTTGGCGCCGATGAAGTCCGGGCCGCCAAGAAGAATCTTGGATGGCCCACCGAGCCAACCTTCTACCTGCCCGACGAGGCCATGGTGCATTTCCGCAAAGCTGTCGCACAGGGTGAACAATGGGAAGCTGACTGGGTGAAGAGCCTCTCCAGGTACGAGGCGGAGTACCCGCGGCTGGCCGCTCAGTTCAAACGAGTCATGGCCGGAGAACTGCCCGAAGCCTGGGTCCGGGATTTACCTACATTTGCCGATGCGGATCCCCTACCCACCCGCAGGGCATCAGAGGCCGTTCTTCAGGCCCTGGCCGACAATGTGCCCGAACTGCTCGGCGGCTCGGCCGACCTGAACCCGTCGACCTACACGTGGCTCAAAGGCCACGGTGACTTTCAGGCAGGGGATTGGGATCCCGAGGACAAACAGGGGGCTGTCGGCGGCGAATGGGGGTACGGCGGGCGCAACCTGCACTTTGGCGTCCGCGAGCATGCCATGGGGGCTATCGCAGGCGGAATGGCCTTGCACGGCGGCCTCATCCCCTACACCGCGACGTTTCTCGTGTTCTCCGACTATATGCGACCGCCCATGCGCTTGGCTGCTCTCGGCCAGGCGCATGTGATCTATGTCTTTACGCACGATAGCATCGCCCTGGGCGAGGATGGACCGACCCACCAGCCCATCGAACAGATCATGAACCTGCGCGCCGTGCCCAACCTGACGGTCATCCGGCCCGCCGACCCAACCGAGACCACCGAGGCCTGGAAGGCAGCACTGCGCAACAAGGCAGGCCCGACGGCCTTGATCTTTACCCGCCAGAAGTTGCCGGTGCTGGATCGCACTCAGTATGCACCCGCCCAGAGCGTTCAGCGCGGCGGATATGTACTGTGGCAGGCAGAGGAAGGTACCCCGGACGCGATTCTCATCGGGACCGGCTCCGAGACACACATCGCCCTGGACGCCGGCAAGATACTGGCTGACGAAGGAATCAACGCCAGAGTGGTATCTCTTCCCAGCTGGGAACTGTTCGACAAACAGCCAGCCGACTATCGCCAGAGTGTGCTGCCAGCGCAGGTGCGCGCCCGCGTGGCCGTCGAGGCAGGAACAACGCTGGGATGGGAGCACTATGTCGGGCTTGACGGCACAGTGGTGGGGATGACCAGCTTTGGAGCCAGCGCCCCTGCACCCGTTCTCTACGACAAGTTCAAGCTGACAGCGGGGAATGTCGTAGCTCAGGCCAGAGCATTGCTCGGAAGGTAGGCGCACGAGCGACCCCACTGCGGACAGCACCATTCGATACGTCGCACAAGGACGGCCCGGGGTGAAAGAAGCAGCCAGCATCAACCGCCCGCCGACGTCGTCGCAGACGACATCCAGGCATTGGGTGCGGTGGCATTCGATGACCGGGGTGTCCTGGACACGCCTTTCACCACAACCTGCTTGGCTTTTGCCAATCGCACCGCGGACGGGCTGGGTGTGGCAGCGGAGGAGTACTGGGAATAGAAGCGCTCAGGAGGAAGCGAGATGACCAAGCTACATGAGCTAGCTGAGCTGGGCCAGGCCGTGTGGCTCGACTATATACGGCGTTCTTTCATTGTTTCCGGTGATCTGCAAGCTTTGGTGGATGACGGGCTTCGCGGGGTCACTTCCAACCCGTCTATCTTCGAGAAAGCGATCGCGGGCAGCACGGACTATGACCAGCATCTGCACCGCCTCGTGGAGAAAGGGCGTACCGTCGAAGAGATCTACGAGGCACTGACCCTTGACGACATTCGACGGGCTGCCGACGTGCTGCGTCCGGTGTACGACGCTACAGATTGTTCGGACGGGTACGTGAGTCTAGAGGTCAGCCCAACGCTAGCCCAAGATACGGGCGGCACGGTCGCGGAGGCCCAGCGCCTGTTCAAAGCTCTCGACCGTCCCAACGTTATGATCAAGGTACCAGCTACACGCGAGGGGATACCGGCCATCGAAAGACTGATTGGCGAGGGGATTAACGTCAACGTGACGCTGATGTTCTCCCTCGCTCACTATGATGCCGTGGCCAAAGCTTACCTGGCGGGATTGGAAAAGCTCATGATGGCTGGAGGAGATCTATCGAGAGTGGCCTCCGTGGCCTCGTTCTTCGTCAGCCGAGTTGACAGAGTGGTGGACCCACAACTCGAAGCAGTAGGGAACGCTGAACTGCAGGGCAAAATCGCCGTCGCCAACGCCAAGCTAGCCTATGCTCGCTTCCGAGAAACCTTCAGCGGCAAGCGATGGGAGCGCCTGGCAGCGGAAGGTGCCCGCGTGCAGCGCCCGCTGTGGGCCAGCACCAGCACCAAGAACCCGCTCTACTCCGATGTGCTGTACGTCGACAGTCTCATCGGTCCGCATACCGTCAACACCATGCCGCCTCAAACGCTCAACGCCTTCCGCGATCATGGCACCGCCGCGGTCACCGTGGACAAGGAGCTGGACGAAGCACGCGCTCACATCGACCAGCTAGCTGAACTGGGCATTGACCTCGATGCCATCACCGAGAACTTGCAGGACGATGGGGTAACTGCCTTTGTGAAATCCTTCGAGGGCTTGATGGCCAGCATTACCGAGAAGCGAGAGCGGCTGCTGGTCGGCTGGCAACACAGCACGGCGACGCTGGGTACGTATCAGCCCGCTGTGGACGCGGCACTGGCTCAGATGGCCAAGCAGAAGATCACGGCCCGCATTTGGACACACGACCACACCGTCTGGCAACCGGATCCCTCTGAGATCACGAATCGCCTGGGCTGGTTGCACATCGCTGAGGCGATGCTGGAAACCGTCCCTCGGCTGCACGAATTGGCGGAGGAAGCACGTGCAACCGGCTACACTCATGCGCTATTGCTCGGCATGGGTGGCTCCAGCCTGGCACCGCAAGTCTTCCGCAACACCTTTGGCGTGAAGGAGGGGCACCTCGACCTGGCGGTTCTGGACAGCACCGACCCGGGGGCGGTTTTGGCACACGCTGACCGCCTTGACCTGAGCCGCAGCCTGTTCATCGTCGCCACCAAGTCAGGCGGCACGGCGGAGACACTCTCCTTCTTCAAGTTCTTCTACAACAGAGTAGCTGAAGCGGTGGGAGCAGACCACGCAGGCGAGCATTTTGTGGCCATCACCGATCCTGGCACCCAGTTGGTTGACCTGGCCAAGCGTTACCACTTTCGCGCCACCTTCCTCAACGATCCCAACATCGGTGGGCGCTACTCGGCCCTCTCGTGCTTTGGGCTCGTCCCAGCGGCCTTGATAGGTGCAAATGCTAAGCTTTTGCTGGAACGCGCGCAGGAGACAGACGCTGCTTGTGCATCCTGTCTTGCGGACACCGAGAATCGAGGAGCCTGGCTGGGAACCATCATGGGCGTCCTGGCGAACCTGGGACGTGACAAGCTGACCCTGGTCACCACACCAGCCATCGCCAGCTTTGGCAACTGGGTGGAGCAACTCATCGCCGAGAGCACCGGCAAGGACGGTAAGGGCATCCTGCCCGTTGTTGGTGAGCCTCTGGCCGGTCCATTGGCCTACGGGGACGACCGGCTGTTTGTGGCATTGGAGTTAGCCGGTGAAGAACTGGATCAAGAGGCGCTCGCCGTGCTGGAAGACATTGGCCATCCGGTGGTGCGCCTGTACCTTCGCGACCTGTATGACCTGGGCCAGCAGGTGTTGTTGTGGGAGATGGCAACTGCCGTAGCCGGCTACCATCTGGGCATCAATCCCTTTGACCAGCCCAACGTGGAAAGCGCCAAGGTACTGGCGCGTCAGGCGATCGCAGCCTACATGGAAAAGGGAGCACTTCCTCGCGCCGATTCCGTGCCACCTACCGCGGGGGCACTGCTTGGCTTCCTGGATCAGGCCCAGCCAGGCGACTATGTGAGCTTGCAAGCCTACGTCACGCCGACAGCCGACGCCGATGTCGCTTTGCGTGAGCTGCGTACCCGGCTGCGCGATCACCTCAAACTGGCTACCACGTCCGGGTACGGTCCGCGCTTCCTGCACTCTGCAGGGCAGCTGCACAAGGGTGACGCCGGCAACGGCCTGTTCATCCAGCTCACTGCCGACGACGCACGCGATGCAGCCATACCCGACGAGGCTGGATCCACAGAGTCGACGATGACTTTCGGGGTGCTCAAAGAGGCGCAGGTGCAGGGCGACTACCAGGCTTTGCGAAGGGCAGGGCGACGCGTGCTTCGCTTCCACCTCGGAGATGACGTCATCGCTGGATTGCGAGCGCTGGCTGATGCACTCGAGTGACGGGCGACGTCGCAGTCGGAGCACCGCGCGGAGCTTTCATCAGAGGTCACCCCGATCGCGGCGCAGGGACTGGCTCCCCAACTGCAGGCAAGATGCTTCAGATCGGCAATCAATTGTCCTTTCGTACCGCCGTGTTGTATGCCCCGCGGGGGTGAGCCAGTGATTCGAGCCATGATCTTTGACCTGGACGGCACGCTGGTGCAGACGGAGCAACTCAAAGCCATATCCTATGCCCGCGCAACAGTGGAGCTGAGTCCTCGCCAGATCACCGAGCAGCAGGTGATCGAAGCCTTCAAGGACGTTGTCGGCCTCTCACGGCAGGAGGTAGCGACAACACTAATGCGACGCTTTGGGCTGGAGGACGCGGCCCGCGCACGCATGACCGAATTCGGCGTAAGTAGGCCATGGCAGGCCTTTGCCCAGGTGCGGCTGCGCATCTATGACGAAATGCTCGCCGACCCGGACGTACTGCGCCGCAATCAATGGCCCTACAACGTGGAGCTGCTTCAGGATGCACGGCGCTCCATGTGCCGGACAGGCCTGGCCACGATGTCTACGTGCCACCAGACGCGGCGTGTGCTGGACATTCTGGATCTCAGCAATGCCTTTGACTTTGTCGCCACGCGAGACGATGTGGAGCGCGGCAAGCCTGACCCAGAGATCTATCTCCTCGTAAAACGCGAGCTGGACATGCCCGCGCAGGAATGCCTGGTCATTGAGGACTCGGCAACCGGAGTACAGGCCGCAGTCGCGGCAGGGATGTGGTGTGTCGCTGTGACCACGATGTTTACACGTCAGGCTATTCACGACCAAAGGCTGCTGGATGAACGTTGGGTGGTGGACGATCCGGCGATGCTGAGATCTGTGGTAGGGCAGATGCTTGAGGAGAGGCAGTAGGACGGGCGCTGCTTCCCGGGGAGCTCCTCGGTGCCGCCCGGGCAGCAGGGTGCGGACTGAAGGCGCTGGAACCAAGACACGACGAGGAGTGGAAGCATGGAACTGGGAATGATTGGCCTGGGCAAGATGGGAGCCAACATGGTGCGCCGGCTCTCGCGCGGCGGCCACCACGTGGTCGCCTACGATCGTGCGCCAGAGCCCGCCAAAGCACTGACTGAGGAAGAGAAGCATGTTGCGCCCGCACACTCGCTGGAGGAGCTGGCCGCGCAGCTGACCCAACCTCGCGTGGGGTGGATGATGGTCCCGGCGGGCAAGCCGACCGAGTCGGTCTTTAGCGGTTTGCTGAGCACCCTGGAGCCGGGCGACATCATCATAGACGGTGGCAACGCCAACTACAAGGACACCGTACGTCGGGCAGCGACCGCTGCAGATCAAGGGCTGCATTATGTGGATGTGGGCACCAGTGGCGGGGTGTGGGGTCTTGCTGAGGGGTACAGCATGATGGTCGGCGGCGAAGAGGATGTCGTGCAGCAGCTGAGTCCCATCTTCGAGACACTGGCCCCTGGAGCGGACAAGGGATGGGGTTATGTGGGCCCGAGCGGCGCTGGCCATTTTGTCAAGATGGTGCACAATGGCATCGAGTATGGGATCATGGAGGCCTACGCGGAGGGTTTCGAAATCCTCAAGGCTAAGGAAGAGTTTGCCCTGGATCTGCACAACGTAGCCGAGATCTGGCGCTACGGCAGCGTGATCCGCTCCTGGCTTCTCGATCTGACCTCCGCCGCTCTGGCCGAGGATCAGGACCTCGGCGACATCAAGGGATGGGTGGCCGACAGCGGCGAGGGACGCTGGACGGTATTCGAGGCCATCGATCAGGACGTGCCTGCGCCGGTCATCACCCTCTCACTGTTGATGCGCTTTGTCAGCCGTCAGGAGGAGGGCTTTGCAGCAAAGGTCCTGGCGGCCATGCGAAACCAGTTTGGGGGGCACGCAGTCAAGCGCGCGGAGTGAAGAGCTAACGCCTCATTCTGACACTGCATAGCCCGGCCTTCCACCTTCTGCTCGACCCGAATCACCCACTGTCACTGTCCCTAGCCCACGAGCCCGAACACTCACTTTTGCGCTCCTGGAGTTGGAGGACCATCAAGCGCTGCGTCGAACTGCTGGGTCCAGGTCGCAGGGTGGCAAGGCATGCAAGACCTTCAGCCCAATTGGGTGGTGATTTCGTCATAGAAGCAGAGGGGATTGTGCGGCTGGCGCATTCAAGCCACCATCACGGCTATGTCATAGTGTTTCATCCAGACTCTCCATCGTTCCTCTTCAGTCCGCAATGACGCTATCCGATCATGTCGCCCTAGCCCTGGTGGAGCCCTTCACGATCAAGGGAAGCCACCCACGGGCACACCATCCACCGACTGGTCAATCCCACTCGCGTTCTACGACCGTCCCAGATCCCCCAAGTCCCACGCATCCCAGTTCCATCCACCTCTACTAGGGTACCAGCCATCTCTGATGTCGCAGTCGACGATGTCGTGGTATAATCATCGTGACCGCTCAGTGCGCGTTCGCTTAGGCAGTTGCAGTACTTTCGGAGGTTCTTGCACGGCGGAGCTGCGGCGGTAGTCCTCCAGTGGGAGTCTCGTCGGACATGCCATCGAATACGCAAGGGGATGATTCCATCAGGAACTTGGTAATCGTGCTTGGAGATCAGCTGGACCATCACTCTGTCGCACTCGACAGCTTCGACCCCTCCACGGACACCGTGTTGATGGTCGAGGTTGCTGACGAGGCGGAGCGCGTTTGGTCAACCAAGCCGCGCATCGCCGTCTTTCTCAGCGCGATGCGCCACTTCCGCGACCGTCTGCGCCAGCAGGGAATCCGCGTCCAATACCGTCAACTGGATGACACCGACAACTGCGGCAGCCTGAGGGACGAGTTGCGCCAAGCTATTCGTGAGAAGCAGCCCCACAAGCTCGTGGTCACCGAGCCGGGCGAATGGCGTGTCCAAGAGACGCTACGGCGCACTGCAGAGGAGATGGATGTGGCGCTGGAAATCCGCCCGGATCGTCACTTTCTCTGTTCGCGACAGCAGTTCGCCGCACACGCAGCAGGGCGCAAACGCCTGCTGATGGAGAGCTTTTACCGGGAGATGCGCCGCCAGAACGGCGTGTTGATGGACGGGGATCGCCCAGTCGGCGGCAAGTGGAACTATGATGCCCAGAACCGCCAGAGCTTCCAGGGCGGACCAACTGGGATCCCAGCCCCTCGTTCCTTCCCGCCGGATGCGGTAACCCGCGAGGTGATCGCGTTGGTGAACCGCAGGTTCGCGATACACCCGGGCAGCCTGGAGCGCTTTGACTGGCCTCTTACACCTGAGCAGGCACAGGAAGCACTCGATGACTTTGTCGAGAGCCGGCTGTCCAACTTTGGTCCCTATCAGGATGCCATGTGGACCGATCAGCCATACTTGTTCCACTCGCGGCTTTCCTCCGCCATGAGCCTGAAGCTACTGAACCCCCGCGATGCCATACAGGCAGCAATGGAAGCCTTCCACGGGAGCCATGCGCCGCTGAACTCAGTGGAAGGTTTTGTGCGGCAGATCCTGGGCTGGCGGGAGTATGTGCGCGGCATCTACTGGCACTACATGCCCCAGTACGCTGAGGGCAACGCAATGGACGCTCACCTACCGCTGCCTGGCTTCTACTGGACCGGGGAGACAGACATGAGCTGTCTGCAGCACTGCATACGGCAGACGCTGGAATACGGCTATGCCCATCATATCCAAAGGCTGATGGTGACCGGCTTGTTCGCCCTGCTGCTGGGCGTTATCCCTGCAGAGGTCCATAGGTGGTATCTATCGGTGTACGTCGATGCCGTAGAATGGGTCGAACTGCCGAATACGCTGGGCATGTCCCAGTTTGCGGACGGCGGCATCATGGCCACCAAACCTTACTGCGCTACCGGCAAGTATATCCAGCGCATGAGCAACTACTGCACGACTTGTCGCTACGACCCGGCCAAGCGACTGGGAGAAGACGCCTGCCCGTACACGACGCTGTACTGGGATTTCCTAATACGCAACGAAGCACGCCTTCGCGCAACGCCCCGAATGGCACTTCAGCTGCGCAACCTGGTCAGGCTGCAGGATGATGAACGACGGAGCATCCGCAAGAGGGCAGGACGACTCCAGGCCGAGTGCACAGCATCGACGGACTCCCTCTGAGTTGGCTGCCGTGGCCAGCTTCGGCCGGGCGCTTTCCTCCATCGGGCCCCGCCTTGCGATAGGCCTCTATTCGGGCTTGGCGAACAGGTAGTGGGACACAAGATACTCGCGTCCGCCCCGAGATGCCCAGGCGCATTCACAGGCGATGAAGAACAACCGCCAGTAGGCTAGCCTTTTCTTCGCCTGTTCGCGACCGTAGGTGGCAGCCATGATTTCCCACACCCGCCGCTTCTCCGCATCTAGCTTGCGCAGCCAAGCGCGGAGGGTACGCTCGTAATGGGTGCCGTCGAGGCACCAGTGATCGAGGATTCGTAGATCCCGCTGATAGTACAGCAGCAGGTCATCAGACGGCATCGTGCCCCCACTGAAGAACACCTGAGCCATCCAGTTGCCGGGATCGCTGGCATCGAACTCATACGCGAACTCGCGGTGGCTGAAGATGTGCACGAACAGCCTTCCGCCAGGCTTGAGCATTTCCGCGATGCGGCCCATCAGCAAGCCATAGTTCTTCATGTGCTCGAACATCTCGATCGAGAGGACCCGGTCAAACTGCCGATCCAGGTGAAGGTCAGACACGTCGGCCTTGAGCACTTTCACATTCTCCAAACCCAGCCTCTGAGCCTGCCGTTCCACATACTCAGTTTGCGTCCTCGAATTGGAAACTGCCACCACCCGACTGTGTGAGTGTTTCTCAGCGATCCACAGGCACAGTGAACCCCACCCGCAGCCCAGTTCCAGGATGTCCATGCCGTCCTCGATCTGAGCGCGCTGGCAGGTCAGGCGCAACATGGCTTCCTCCGCCTGGTCAAGGGTACCAACACCCTCCGGCCAGTAGCAGCAGCTGTACTTGAGCCTGTTCCCCAAGACCAACTGGAAAAACTCGGTTGGCACTTCATAGTGCTGTATGTTGGCGTCGTCGGGTTGGAGGGCAATCGGGCTCTGCTCGAACCTGCGCAGCAACGTGCGTCGGTCGCCGGCGCGCGCCTCCATACTGGTGCGCTCACGCCGCCAGCGCCCTAGCGCCAGCGCGGTCCGAATGGCGAGCCGAAGCAGCCAGTCGGGCACCAAGTTTTTCTCTAGCAGATCGATGTACCACATGCAGTGTCTCCGCCCTGCACTGACCGGTGAAAAGTTGCTCCACTGGTCGCAGCATTAGCGTCAGCGGGCCCGAGAGTTATGTGAATAACACGGACACCCCGGCACGGAGGTTGGGGGATGAGCGCCTTGTGTTGGTCAAGGCTATGTGGTACGCACCGATTCCGAGCAGCTCGTCACAGCATCAGGCGTCACGCCAGACGCCTGGTATGGCCTGACCACAGAACCGGCACTTCCCATGGGTAACGTCGAGCGAGACTACTGAAAAGTGCACCCGCTCAATGATCTTCTCACCGCACGCCGGACAGAAGGTGCTGTTGCGCTCGTGCCCCGGACAGTTGCCAACGTAGACGTACTGCAGACCTTCCTCGTCAGCAATCTGAGCAGCGCTCTCGAGGGTTTCGATGGGCGTGGGCGGCAGGTTGGTCAGCTTGTAGGCAGGGAAGAAGCGGGTGAAGTGGAGAGGCACTTCCGCACTAAGCGTGTCACGGATCCACTGGCACATACGCCGGATGTCGTCCATGCTATCATTGAGTGTGGTCACCACCAGGTTCACGATTTCCAGGTGCACTCCGCTCTCGTGGATCTGCTGCAGCGTCCGCAGAACGGGCTCCAGCCGCGATGAGCTTACCTCTTGGTAGAAATCTCCTGTAAAGGCCTTCAGGTCGACCGTAACTGCGTCCATGTGCTCCAGCAATGCTGCAAGAGGTTCCTCGTTGATGCCTCCATTGGTGTGGAATAGGGTTCCCAGGCCGGCCTGCCTGGCAGCCTGAGCCACGTCGAACATGTGCTCATAGAACACCGTGGGCTCGTTGTAGGTGAAAGAAACAGCATCGCATTCCATCTCCTGAGCCAGTTCGACGGTCTGCCGCGGACTGATCTCGACGTGTCTGAGTTCCTCAAAGCTCCTCTGGGAGAGGTGCCAGTTGTGGCAGAACTTGCAGCGGTTGTTGCAGCTGGCCGTTCCGGTGCAGAAGATGGTTGCTCCCGGCCACATGTGAAAGGATGGCTCTTTTTCGATGGGGTCTATCTGCAGACTGCTGGGACGGCCATAGACCAGCGTGTAGTAAAGACCACCGATGTTGACCTTGTTGCGACAAAAGCCCCGTCCTCCCTCGGGGACAGAGCACCGCCGCCAGCACATCTGGCATTGCACCCAATTGCCGCTCAGTTTGAGATAGTATCGAGCCTCCTCGAGTTCAGCGACGGGTGTCGCAGTGGGTGCGAGGGATGCTTCAAGGTCCTTCGGCTCGGCTGGCGTAATCTCAGACGGAGTTTCCGGGCCAGCACAAGAGAGCAAGAGTGCCCCCACGGCTGCCTGCAACCCCTTTTTGAGCAAGTCCCTTCTGGTCCATTTCGTTACCATGGTTGCGACCTCTCACAATCAGAAGTCGGCCTCGATGAAGGGCATTCTCAATGCGGCTGGCCAGATTATAGCGCATCGCAACTCGGCCCCGCAAGTCGTGTTCCAGGAGCGCGTAGCCCTTGTTTTCCTTCGCCGTCACTATATGGTAGAATCAGCAAGCAGCGTTGCAGCCTGAGGTCTCGGCGACCCGTGCCAATCCACGTGCGAGGCAGTCCGGGCCAGATCTGCGCCTGGAGATCTTCTCGAAGATGCCCCTCTTCCGCATAGAGCCTCGGTGATCGCTTTGCGCGATGGGTACGAAACCTTGTATGGGAGAGGTCTCCCCGCACCGCAAAACGACAGGTGGGCACGCAGCATCCATCGCCGGATTCGGCGCGCTGTTCAATTGCGTTGTGGAGTGAAATGATAGCTGACCGGCTGCAGTGGAGTCCCCCACCAGAAAGCCTGTCCTTGGCGAGCGACAGGGTGCATGTCTGGCGTGCCTCCCTGAAAGTGCCTGCTGCGCGAGTTCAGAGCCTGCAGCGGACCCTAGCGGCGGAAGAACTGTGGAGGGCGAAACGGTATTACTTCCAGAAGGACCGCGACCGCTTTGTTGTCGCTCGCGGGTTTCTCAGAGCCATCCTGAGTGGGTACCTGCGAACGGAGGCAAGTCAGCTCCGTTTTCGATACAATCGGCATGGCAAACCCGAACTACTGGACAGCCAGGGTCTCCGCTTCAACGTGTCCCACTCGGATGAACTCGCGTTGTATGCCATCTCTCACCGCAGAGAGATAGGCATCGATCTGGAACGTATTCGTCCTGAGCTAGCAGGTCAGGCAATCGCGGAGCGATTCTTCTCACCTCGGGAGGTTGCCTCGCTTCGCTCACTCCCTGAAAGCATGCGGGCAGACGCCTTCTTCGCCTGCTGGACCCGCAAGGAGGCCTACCTGAAAGCAAAAGGCCGGGGTATTGTGCTTGGTTTGGATCAGTTTGACGTGTCGCTGAGTCCTGGAGAACCTGCTGCGCTGCTCTGTGTCGTTGGTCACCCGGAGGAGGCCGCCCGCTGGTCACTGCAGGAACTGCACCCCGCAGCTGGCTACGTTGCCGCTGTTGCAGTCGAAGGACACGAGTGGGAGCTCAGATGCTGGCAATGGATGGAGACACCGGCTGAGCCTGAAACTGACGGAGGACACGCCAAAACCATGCCTGTTCAGTCTGTGGACAGTGGAACGGGCAGAACCGCCGTCTGAGGGGAGGAAAGCATGAATCAGTACGGGGAAGACGACACCACAGTCTACAAGGTCGTAGTGAATCATGAGGAGCAGTACTCGATTTGGCCCGCGGATCGGCCGAACCCTTTGGGTTGGACAGATGCAGGCAAGAGTGGACCCAAGTCGGAGTGCCTGGCATACATCAAGGAAGTGTGGACCGATATGAGACCGCTCAGCCTGAGGAAACGGATGGAGCGGACTCAGAACGGAGCCTAGCACGACCCGATCGCGGGGAAGGTCCTTCCCAGGAAATGCCAGGCAGGACCAAGCCAGATGTGGCCTTCCCCCGGGGAGATCAAGGTGAGCAGCCAGAACGCTGAAGATTCATACCCACTTTCTTCTGTGCAGGAGCACATACTCTTGCACGGCCAGAAAGCTCCGCACTCAGGCGTCTATGTGCAGCAACTGGTCGGCACGCTGCGCGAAGAGCTGGACGTTTTCGCCTTCCAGCAAGCCTGGCAACAAGTCATGGGGCGTCACGCGGCTTTGAGGACCAGCTTTCACTGGCCAGGCATGCAAGAACCGGTGCAGAAGGTGCATCAGCAGGTTGACCTGCCATTTGTGGAACACGACTGGCAGGGTCTGCCAGCAAGGGAGCAAGCGAACCAACTGCAGTCCTACCTGCGCACCGACCGACGACGAGGCGTTGAGTTCACTGAGGCGCCTCTGATGCGCCTGGCGTTGTTCCGGATGGACGTCAAAGACCATACGTTCGTTTGGACCTTCCACCGCGCCCTGTTGGACGATCATTCTTGTGCCCTGGTCTTGAGCGACCTGTTTGTCGTCTACGAGGGCCTTCGCCAGCTCCAGGACATGGGGCTAGACCAACCGCGTCCTTATCGAGACTACATGGACTGGCTCGGCAAACAAGACCTCAGCCAGGCAGAGCGATTCTGGCGGCGTCTGCTTGAGGGCTTCACCGCACCTACCCCCCTTGTTGTCGATCGCGCCCGCGACACGCATCCAGACGCGGAAGAAGGCTATCAGAGGCAGAGCATCCATCTGTCAGAGAGATTGACGAGTGACTTGATCACACTGGCAGAGGACAACCAACTGACTGCCAGCACCGTTCTGCAGGGAGCCTGGGCGCTGCTCCTGAGC